>CAMCNM010000070.1 GCA_945876015.1 Gemmatimonas phototrophica | reverse complement strand
ATCAGCGCGGCGGGCGCCTGCCCCGCACCGAGCGCGCCGCGAGCGGTGCCGAGCCGGGTCGCGTACTCGGACACGACCGGCGCGATGCGCCCGGCGGGCACGCGCTTGGCCGCGCCCTCGAGCGCCTTGTCCCAGAGCGGCTCGGTGGGAAGACCCGACTGCGCCGCGGTGGCGACCATCGCGTCCACCTGCTGGAAGACCTCGGGCGTGAGCGCCGCGCGGGCGCGCTCGCGGCCGCCCGGCTGCGTCTGCGCCGCGGCCATCGTGGGCGCCGCGAGCGCGAGCATGGCCAGCCAGGCCGCCACGAACGTCGCGCTTCTTAGTGTGGATCTGCAGTTGGATCTCCGCACGCTCATGGCTCCCCCTCGTTGTCCGGTACCACCATCGTCGCGTTCATGCGTCCCCACTCGTCGGGGACCGTGCCCTGCAGCCCGCCCGGCACCCACCACTCGCCGTCCACCAGAAACCCGAAGTGGTACGTGCCTGGCTCGACCTCGACCTCCGCCGACCAGGACGATCCGTCCCGTGCGAGCGTCACCGGCGCCCAGTCGGTGAAGTCGGCCAGCATCTCCACCGAGCCCGCCGACGGCGGCGTCACGCGCACGCGCACCAACGCGGGACGGCCGGTGCGCACGACCTCGTGCACCACCGCGAGCCGGCCCGGGCGCACCCTCCGCCCGGGCCGGCACCCCGCATCGCCCACTCAGCCAACCAGGAAGCTCGAGATGATCGCCGACTTCCAGAGCGGGACCACCCCGCGCGATTCGTCACGGCCATCCTTCAGCTTCTCGGTGCCCTCGCGGTAGAGCTCCTCGGCCACCTTGAGCAGATGCCGCTTGAAGTCGCTCGGGTCCGCGGCCACCGCGGACTTCGCCTTCTCGAGCAGGTCGCCGGCGACTTCGTGGATCATGCGCGCTGCCGCCTCGGTGATGTCGCCCGGCAGCACCACGGACTTGAGCGCCATCTGACTCGCGGCCTCGGCGAGCTGCACCGCGGAGTCGATGCGTCCCTCGGCCAGCGCGGCCTCGGCCTTCCGCTGCAGCTCCTGCGCGTTCTGGTAGAGGCGCTTCTGCTCCCCGTCCGCGCCGTGGTCCGCCAGGAGTCGGCCGGCGAGGTCGATCGCCTTGGCGCCGAGCGCGACCGCCAGCTCGGCGCGGCTGTTGTCCGGACGGCGCTCCTCGGGACGCCGCGGGTCATCCGGGCGGGTCCGCGCCGTGTCGGGGCGCTCCGGGCGGACCGGGTCGCCGGGCCGACGCGCCGGGGGCAGCGTGTCGCCCTCCCGACGTCTCGTGCGCGTCGCCTCGTTGCCGCTCGCCGTCGCCAACCTGTCCTCGATCACCGTCTGGGCCGAAGCCACCTCCATCGCCGCTTCCGCAGCCGCCGGGTTGGAGTCGATCTCGAGCCCCGGGAACGTGGGGGCATCCTTGCAGGCCCCCAGAAGCAGGGCGAGCGCCGTAAGGGTGATCCCGCGCATGGTGTTCATCAGGTCCGCTCCTCTTGTTGTCATTCGTTGTGGGTAGGTCCCAGCATGCGATTGACTAGTCGGGGAGTAGACGGGTGGACCGGGGAAAAGGTCACACCCGGGGAGGTCGGGCCGAGAAGAAGCGGTCACCGCGAGGCGCGGAGACCCGCCCGGTAGCAGCCCGTCGCTACAGCTCGACCTGAGCGCCCATTTCCACCACCCGGTTGGGCGGCAGACGGAAGAACGACGAGGCGGGGCGCGCGTTGCGGGACATCGCGCTGAACAGCTTCTCCCGCCAGACGGCCATCCCGCGCACGGTCTTGCTCGGAATCAGCGTCTCGCGGCCCAGGAAGTAGGTGGTCTCCATGGGCTTGAACTGGAGGCCCTCGATCTTGACCGTGGCGAGCCCCTTGGGGACATCCGCGTCCTCCATGAACCCGTAGTGGAGAACGACCTGAAAGAACCCCGGCGCAAGCAGCTCGACGGTGGAGCGCTGCTCCCGGCACGGTCGGCACCTCATCCGTAGCCACGGAGAGGAACACCACCTGCTCGTGCAGCACTTTGTTGTGCTTGAGGTTGTGCAGCAGCGCGGGCGGGCTGCCCCGCGGATCTTTGTACATGTAGACGGCGGTGCCCGGGACCTTGATGGGCGGATGCGACTGCATGCTTTTCAGGAACAGCTCGCGCGGGAGCACACGGCCGAATATGCGCTGGTTGAGTATCTGGCGGCCGGTCTTCCACGTCGTCAGCAGGGTGAAGACGATCCCGCCCACGAGCAACGGGAACCAGCCGCCGTGCGCGATCTTGAGCAGGTTCGCACCCCAGAACGCGAGGTCGATCGCGAGGAACGAGCCGCCCAGCAGGATCGTCGCAGGCCAGCTCCACTTCCAGCGCTCGCGCGCCAGTGCGCAGAACAGGATGCTGGTGACGACCATGGTCGTGGTGACCGCCACACCGTACGCGGATGCCAGGCGACTCGATGAGCGGAACCCCAACACCAGCCCGATACAAGCGAGCATCAGAATGAAGTTGATCGCAGGTACGTAGATCTGACCGCGCTCCTCCGCCGAGGTGTGCTCGATCGCGACGCGCGGGCTGTAGCCGAGCTGCACCGCCTGCATCGTCAGCGAGTAGGACCCCGATATGAGCGCCTGGGACGCGATCACGGTCGCCATCGTGGCGATCAGCACGACCGGGTACAGCGCCCAGGTCGGCGCCATGCGGAAGAACGGGTTCTCGACCGCGGTGGGATCGCTGAGCAGCAGCGCGCCCTGCCCGAAGTAGTTGATGAGGAGCGCGGGCAGCACCACGGTGAACCACGCCAGCCGGATGGGCCGCCGCCCGAAGTGACCCATGTCCGCGTAGAGCGCCTCGCCTCCGGTCACCACCAGGAAGACGGAGCCGAGCACGAGGAAGCTCCCGCCTCCGTTCGCCTGGAAGAATTCGGCCGCGTGCAGCGGATTGACCGCGCCGAATACCTGGGGCTCCCGCAGGATGTGGGGAATCCCGAGCAACGCGAGGGTGAAGAACCAGACCAACGTGACCGGCCCGAAGATCTTGCCCACCCCGGCCGTTCCCATCTTCTGCACGGAGAAGATGCTCACCAGGATCACGATGGTGATCGGAATCACGTAGGGATCGAAGAACGGCGTGGCGACGCTCAGCCCCTCGACCGCAGAGAGCACCGAGATCGCGGGCGTGATCACCCCGTCGCCGTACAGGAGCGCCGTCGCGAACAGACCGAGGAGAATCAGCACGCGGCGCCCGCCTCGTAGCGCTCCGACCGGAGTGACCAGCGAAGTGAGCGCGAGGATACCGCCCTCGCCACGGTTGTCGGCACGCAGCACGAAGACCAGGTACTTGATCGAGATGATGATGATCAGGGACCAGAAGATCAGCGAGAGCACACCGAGGACGTTCGCGGGCGTCGCGGCGACCCCGTGCTCGGCGACGAACGATTCGCGCAGGGCGTACAGCGGGCTGGTGCCGATGTCGCCGTAGACGATCCCCAACGCCGCCATGGACAGCCCGACCAGATACCGACCGGTCGGCTGGGGGTGGGCGGGCTCGGGGCCCGACCGAATGGTCCCATTCCCTTCCGGCACCGCCGCCGAGGCTGCTTCGTTTCTTCCTGTTGCCATCCGTCCGGCTTTGGGGAGGTTGCGGAAAGCAAGGGAATACCTCCCCCGGGGTCAAGAAGTCAAAAAGACCCGGATGGCTGGACTCGCAGGGCTCAAGCTCCAGGTTTGTCGCGAGGCAGCTCGATAATCACCCGTTCCGGCCGCTCGTCGCAGCGCCCGCCCAGGCCGGGGATGATCCGGCTGGCGATGGCCATCTCCAGCGTGGGCTGGAGCTCGGTGAGGAGGGTGCCAGCCATGTCAGGAAGGCAAAGGTCGTGGGCTCCGGAGACACGCGACTGTGTCGGGCATAACGGCATAAACGTCTCCCACAATGAGGACCTCACTGGCACAGAACTTCCTTGTGGGATGTGCGAGCAGGCCCGCATCAAAAGGGAGATTCACCATGAACAAACAGAAGAGAATCGCGTACCGCCGGGCGACCCGATTTCTGGTGCTGCCCCTGGCGCTGATGGCCGCGGTCGCGGGATGCAACAAGAACAGCGAAGGCCCGATGTTCACGCGTAGCGCCGGACAGAGCGAAGACGTCACGATCACGGTTGACAACCAGAACTTCCTGGACGCCGACGTCTACGCGCTCTGGAACGACCAGCGCGACCGGGTGGGGTTCGCGACGGGGAAGACGAAGCAGACGTTCAACGTGGACTGGAGAGCCCCCTCCATGCAGATGGAAATCCACCTGATCGCGGGGGGTACCATGACGACGGATCAGATCAGCGTGTACGAGGGCGACAACGTCCAGCTGGTGATTCCGCCGACCCGGTAGGGCAGCGACTCAAAGGGAGCCCGCGGACTCGATATCGACGATCTCGGTCTCGAGCTCGCCTCCCACGACGGACATCCGGGCCACGGTGATCGGTAGCTTGAATCGCCGTGGTCCGGCGCTTCCCGGATTGATGTACCACACTCCGTCACGCCGCTCGATCGCGGGCGAGTGGGTGTGGCCGTAGATCACCGCTTTGAGCCCCGCCGCAGCCGGATCCAGATCCAGGTCGTCCAGGATGTGGAGGAGGTAGGCGTTCACACCGTCCGCCACCGCCACCACATCGGTGTCTGGCAGCCGATCCCGTAGAGCGCCGAAATCCGTGTTCCCCCGAACCGAGCGCACCGGCGCGATTCGCTCCAACGCATCGAGGATGTCGGGATTGCCGACATCGCCCGCGTGCAGGATGAGCGAGGCACCCTGGAGCGCGGTGAGCGCCTCAGGACGGAGCAGGCCGTGCGTATCGGAGATCAGGCCGATGAAGGACACTGGGCACTTCCTCGTGCGATTGGCGTTCCGCGGTTCCGGGGAATCTTACGAGTCCGGAAGATCCTTGCTCGCCGGGCGGCTCCGGCCTAGCGTGCCCTCTACCCAAAGCCAAGACCCGATCAGCGAGGATCGCATGCATCCGACCGTCTCTGCCGCCCGTGCTCGCGCGCTCGCGAGCGGGCTCGTCGCGCTCGGCTCGGTTCTCCTCTCCGGCTGCGCCGCCGACCAGCCCGATGCCCCCCCCCCGTCACGGCGTTCGAGGGCGCCCGCGTGATCGTCGGGGACGGCAGCGAGCCCATCGAGAACGCGGTCATCCTGGTCTCCAACGACCGCTTCGTGCAGGGCGGGCCGGCTGGCGCGGTCGAGATCCCAGAGGGCGCCCGCATCAGCCCGCCGGTCTCGGCGTGCCTCTCGAAGATCACGCACTCGTAGCCGAGCGGCATGAGATCGTTCGCCACGGTGAGCGAGGCGGGGCCGCAGCCGATCAACCCGATGCGCTTACCGTTCTTCTGCGCGGGAGCGGTCGGGAGGAACGCCGAGATGTCGCCCTTGTTGTCCGACGCGACGCGCTTGAGGCGGCAGATCGCGACCGGCTTGCCGTCGATGCGCGTGCGGCGGCACGCCGGCTCGCACGGACGATCGCACGTGCGCCCGAGAATCCCCGGGAAGACGTTCGACTCGCGATTCAACAGGTACGACTCCGAATACTTTCCCTGCGCGATAAGCCGGATGTATTCGGGGACGTTGGTGTGGGCCGGACATGCCCACTGGCAATCGACTACGCGGTGATAGTACTGCGGGTACGAGGTGTCCGTGGGCTTCATTCTGGACGGGCTCCCGAGGGGGGAGATCTGCAGCCGTCTGGAAGACGGACCCACCTCGGCTAAGCACCGCCCGAGATGAGTTCTAGCTCCGCGGCGGGCGGTATCTGATAGTGCGGACCAGCAGGGTGCGGAGCAAGGGGGTTCGTCCCCGCCCCCCTTAGCAGGCGGCCGGGTCTACCAAGTCGATCCGGTCGGGCAGGTTGGGCACCACGCAGAGGAACTCGAAGGGCTCCTCGCCAACCGTCTCGTACCAATGGGGCGTCCCGGCGGGGATGAACACCACGTCGTCCGCGGACACCTCCATCACCTGTTCCCCGATCCCGATGCGGGCCCGGCCGCGCAGCACGTATTGCTCGTGCTCGACCGTGTTGGTGTGGGGCGGCATGCCCCCGCCCGGCTGCATGATGAAGCGGCGGAGCGCGAAGTTCGGCCCCTCGTCCGCGCCGATCAGCACCTGCCGGACCGTGCCCTTCCCGGCCCCGACCGTCTCCGCCTTCACCTTGTCCGCCTGCTTCACGTACGTCGCCATGTTCGCATTCCTCCTTTGCCCGATCATACACCCGTTCAGAGCCAGCGGCACACGGTGCCGCGATATGAGTCCCATTCGGCGCCGAAGCGCTCGCGCAGGGTGGATTCCTCGCGTGACACCCACCGGCTCGCGCCCACTCCATACACGAGAAGGATAGCGAGTGGCGACGTCGTGCCCAGCAGGGCGGCGGCTCCGAGCAGGATCGGCGCGCCGGCCAGGTACATCGGATTCCGCGTGCGCGCGTAGGGACCCGCGCGGACGAGCACGGCCGCGCGCCCTTCGGGATCGATCGTCGTGCCCGCGCGGATGAACGTGCGGCTGGCCCAGGCGTGCAACGCCATTCCAGCACCCAGCGGAAGCAGTCCGAGCAGCGTCCATGGCCGAGCGAGCCACTGCGGCCCGGGGACGAAGACGTGCAACACCTCCATCGCGACGAGGCAGAGGATGAACCAGGCCGGAGGAGAAGGCGACTTCACTTCTTCTTGAGCTTGTCCTGAAAGTGCTTCCGGAACTTGGAGACCTTCGGATCGATCACGATCCGGCAGTACGAGTTGCCCGGATTCCGCGCGAAGTAGTCGTCGTGGTACGCCTCGGCCGGCCAGAACTTCTCGATGGGACCGACCTCGGTGACGAGAGGATCCGGATAGAGCTTAGCGTCGGTGACCTCCTTCATCACCTCGGTCGCGGCCTGCCACTGCTCGTCCGAGTGCGTGAGGATGATCGAGCGGTACTGCGGACCCGCGTCCGCGCCCTGGCGATCCTTGGTGGTCGGATCGTGGATCGCGAAGAAGACGCGGAGCAGATCGGCGTAATCGAGCACGCTCGGGTCGAAGCGTACCTGGACCACTTCCGCGTGGCCGCTCTTCTTGCCGCACACCTGCTCGTAGGTCGGGTTCGCGACCGAACCGCCCGCGTAGCCGGACTGGACCGACTCCACGCCTGCCAGCTCCTTGAAGACGGCTTCGAGGCACCAGAAGCAGCCGCCGCCCAACGTTGCTAGCTCAGCCATTAGTGTTTCTTATTAGTAACACTTGCCACCTTTTGGCAACATATGGTATCTTTTGGCAACACCTGAGGTACCGATGATCGTGCCAGATCTGGACTACATACTCAGCAGCCGGACGAAGGTTAGGCTCCTGCGCGCTCTGGTCCAACTGGGCGACGGGGTCTCCGGCCGTCATGCGGCCCGCCTCGCCGGGGTTTCCTCCAAAGCCCTTCAGGCGCTCGACGAGCTGGCCGAGTGCGGGATCCTCAAAAAAACCTCGTCCACCGCGCAGTTCTTGTTCAGCTGGAATTCTGAGCATTACCTCGCCCAGCCCCTGACCGCATTGTTCGCCCGTGAGGAGAAGAAGCTTCCCGAGATCGCGGATCGGCTGAAAGCCGCGATCGGCGACAGGAAGGAAGTCGTGACGGCAGCCTGCTATGGAAGCATGGCGCGCGGTGAGAGCCAGCTCGCGAGCGACCTGGATCTGCTCGTCGTGATGCAAAGCGCGGAAAGGTCAGACATCGTCGATCGGATTCTCGAGGAAGCCGCGCGACTCCGTCCAGTATACGGCGTCAGGATCTCGCTATTCGTGTCGAGCGAAGAAAAGTGGCAAGCGATGGTGCGAGACCGAAGCCCCTTTGCGCTTTCGACGATTCAGGATGCGTGGGTGTTCATCGGGCGACCTCTCACTGCATTCGCGTGAGATGGCCCGGCAAGGAAAGAGAAAGGCCGTAGACCGTGATCAATTTCTGAAGTGCCACCAAGTGGCTTCGGCGTTAGCCAAGAGCGTAGACGCTCTCGAGACGCTGGCTGATGATGGGGACGTCTATGGAAACGCGATAGCGATCGTGGCGATCCATACGTGCATCGCGTATTCGGATGCGCTCTGCGTGCGGTTCCGAGGGTTCAAGTCTTCGGAGGGCGATCACACGCGGGTGGCTCACGCACTTCGCGAAGCAGTCGGAGCACGCTTGGACGACCGGACCTTCAAGAGCCTCGTTCGGGTCCTCGAACTGAAGGACGAGGTATCCTACCAAGGCGTCTACTACAGAGTATCCGACGCCCGTGAGGTTCTTCGAGACATGACGACGTTTTGCGACTGGGCTGAAAAAGCGCTGAGCTGACGCCTTCCCGCATGCCTCGCCTCACCGTATTCTGATCGTCGCGAGCACGACAGCTGTCCATTTAAGCTTTCGGAGGCCCCGGTTGGGAACCAAGCTTCCCGTTTTCTATAACTGCGCCAAGTGTCCAGGATTCTGCTGCACGTACCCTGTGATCCAGCTGACGCCGTTCGACATCAAGAGGCTCGCCAAGCGTTTCGGGATCTCGCCGAAGGCGTGCCGGGAGAAGTACACCAAGCCGGACG
>CAMCNM010000069.1 GCA_945876015.1 Gemmatimonas phototrophica | reverse complement strand
CGCATTCCCATGGCCATGCGTCAATTTACAATTTCCCACTCACCGCCGCAGCCATCACAGCGCCTGGTTTTACCACGGGCAGCTAGCGGCCGTCGAAATGGGTTCCACCCCGGGCGTCGATGAACACCGCCCGCCCATCGCCCCACCATTGCACGGTCCAACCGCCTTCGTGCACCAACCGGTGGTGATGTCGGCAAAGCAGGAGGCAGTTCGTGAGCGAGGTCGCCCCTCCGTCCGCCCAGTGCACCACGTGATGCGCGTCGGTGAAGCGGAGCCCGCAGCCCGGAAAGCGGCAGCCGCGGTCGCGCGACTCGAGCGCGCGCCGGAGTGCAGGCGGAATCGTACGCGTTTTCCGTCCCACGTCGAGGACGGAGCCGTCGGGCCCGTGAGCGACTCTGACCAGGCCCGTGTCGCAGGAGATGCGGCGGGACGTCTCCGCGGAGACGCGCGTTCCGTCCTCGAGCTCCGAGCGGCCCGGCTCGCCCTCGGCCGCGAGCGTCTCCGGGTCCACGTGCAGCACGACCTGATAGCGTTCCGCGCGGGAGCCGCTCACCGGGACACCCTGGAACCCCGCCGCCAGCGCGCGCTCGGCCAGGAGTCCCAACGCGTCCGCCCGGCGCCGCGCCGCCGCGCCCTCGGACTCGGGCACACCGGGCACGTGCTCCTCCCGGTAGAGCGCGTCGCTCGCGGCCTCGACCGCCCGCATGCACGCCGCGGCGACTTCGGGCGTCAGCCGGCCCCGGATCACGTACATCCCGTCCTCGTCCGGGAAGATCGAGAGCGTGCGCGAAGCGTGACGCCGCCGCTCGCACTCTGCCTCGTCCCGCCGGGTGCCGCGCTTCCAGCCGCGCACGACGCGCTCGAGCTGAGCCGCGGTCGTGCCACGGGCGAGCTCGAGCAGATCGCCCTCGCTCTCCACCGTGGCCACGCGCGTCAGCGCCCGCACCTTCGAGAAGGAGATCTCACCCCTCGCCATGGCGGCGCTCGTGAGCGGAAGCCCGGTCAGCGCCCGGGCGGCCCGCACCTTCTCGCGCGCCGCGTGCACGTCGATCCCCGTGCGAGCCGCGAGCCAGCGGGCGCAGTCCGCGTAGCCCGCCGGCTCCCATCCCCGCAGTCGATCGAACTCGGCGATCAGCATCAGGAGCTCGTGCGTGACCGCGGCGATGTGCGCCGAGAGGGTGGCGATCCGGTCGGCCAGATCCTCGATCTCGTCGGCTCGGACGGCCGGCCCCGGGTAGGTCTCGGCCGCACTTTCCCGGACGAGGGCGAGCTCTGGTCGGAAGGCGGCATACGCGAAACGGACCACGGGAAACCTCCGGAGTGAGCGGGGCGAACATTTCCCGAAAGATAATCGGGGATTTCGCGCCGCTCTCAGCAGGCCTCAGGCTCGCGTGGAGGCGGGGAAAGGCTTGAAAATGGGGGTGAGGACGAGATCTCGCCTCAGCCGTGAGCGGTGCCCCTCTGCCGCGGAGCCACAGCACCATCCGGGGTCGCGCCGGAGAGGCGCGCGAAAATCCTGTCAATGCTGCCTTGGGACATCGGGATGACCGAACGGGACGGCGGGCCCCCGGCTGCTCAAGCGGCATCCGCCGCTCGATCGACGTCCCGCCGCTCCATGTTCTCGCACGCGCCGTCGCGCAATCGTGTGGCACCTCACCCTCCCCCGACCGCCACAACGGAGAATGACCCGATGCAGACACTCGCCGACCGCGCCGCAGAGAGCCTCGCACTCCACCCCGCTCCCGCGCTCCCGCTCGACGAGCTGGTGCACCAGATCAGGCTGGGCGGCGCGGTGGTCGGGCCCGACGTGCTCCTGCGCGCGCTCGAGGCGCGGCCGGACCTGTTCCGGGTGCTCGACCCGTGGCGCGGCCCCTGGCGGTCGGCGATTCCGCGCGAGGGGACACGCAGCGGGATCGGCACGCGCTGGGTGGTCGGTCGCGGTCGCGGCGCGGCCGGCACCGATACGGCGGGTCGGCTCAAGGCGAGCCTCGCCCACCTCGGGCGCACGGTGGACGACCGCTCGGTGACGGATCTCGTGCGTTGGCTTGGGATGGTTCAGGAAGGAAAGCGACTCGGCCGCGTGGGGCTCCAGCCTACGCCGAGCGCGTGAACCACCCGGCTCGCCACTCGCCGTCCGCGTCGGTCGCCACGAGCGCGAAGCCCGAGTTCACCACGTCGTGCGCGAACAGCTCCCATTCCTCGGCGGGGACACCGGAGAGGATCATCCACCGCCCGGGCGCGAGGACGTCGCGGAACCCGGGGATCAGCCGGCGCAGGACGCCGCTCTCGATGTTGGCGACGACTCCGTCCGCCACTCCGAGCGCGCGCAGCATGGACACGTCGGCCAGCGCCTCGATCCAGCGCACGCGATCGCCGACACCGTTCCGCTCGATGTTCTCGCGGGCGTATTCGCTCGCGACCGGATCGCCCTCGACCGCGGTCACCTCGGAGGCCCCGAGCAGCGCGGCCGCGACCGCGAGAATGGCCGAGCCCGAGCCGATGTCGAACACCCGCTCGCCCGCTACGAGCGCGCGGTCGAGTAGACGGATCACGCCGCGCGTCGTGCCGTGCTCGGCGGTCCCGAAGGCCATTCCGGGATCGACCACGATCACGAGGTCGCCTGGCTCGGCAGGAGCGGGCTCCCAGGACGGCGTGACCCAGAGTCGAGGGGTGAGGCGACGCGGTCCCAGGCCGCGCTTCCAGGTCTCCGCCCAGTCCTCGGCCGCGCACCAGCTCCATGCCACGATCACGCCGGCGCCGAGAGCGGCGCCGAGACGAGGCTCGAGCGCGGCGATGAACGAATCCGGATCCGGGGGCTCGGGCAGATGCGTGACGAGCCAGCCGCCCTTCTCCTCGACCGCGCGTCCGCCGACCTCGATGAGCGCGTCCGCAAGATTCCCGGAATCACCCGCGGAATCGACCAGCCGCACCCGGACCTCGAGCCAGCGCGAAGCGGCCCCGCTCATCCGGCTCGGAACGCTTCCTTCACGCGCGACCAGAAGCCCTTCCGGTCCGCGTCCGCGACGCGCTCGGGAGCCGGATCCTCGACCGCCCTGAGCTGCCGATAGATCCGCTCCTGCTCGGCGGTGAGGCGATCGGGCACCCACACGACGACGCGCACGACCTGATCGCCTCGGCGCGTAGTGCCCAGATCGGGCAAACCGTGCGCGCGCAGGCGGAGCAGCTCGCCGCTCTGGGTGCCCGCGGGCACCTTGAGACGCGCCGTGCCGTCCACCGTCGGCACCTCCACCTCGTCGCCCAGCCCCGCCTGCCCGACGGTGACCGGAAGCTCGTAGAGGAGTTGGTTCCCCTCGCGCACGAAGCGCGGATCCTCTTCGACCTCGAGCAGCACGATCAGATCTCCGCGCGGACCTCCGCGCGGCCCGGCGGCTCCGCGACCGCGCATGGTGATGTAGTTCTCCGAACTCACGCCGGCGGGAATCTCGACCTCGATCTCGCTCTCGCCCCGCTGCCGCCCCTCGCCGTTGCACCGCTTGCACGGGCTCTCGATTATCTGGCCCTGACCGCGACACGTACGGCACGGCTGCACGCTGACCAGCTGGCCGAACGGCGAGCGCTGGACGATCCGCTCCTCCCCGGTGCCGCCGCACGTCGTGCAGGTACGCGCCGACGTGCCCGGCTCCGCGCCGCTGCCCGTGCAGCGCTCGCACAAATCGAGCGTGTGCACCTTGAGCGTGCGCTTGGTGCCGTTCACCACGTCCGGGAGGGTGACGCGAACGCGGACCTTGAGCGTCTGGCCCTGCTCCGGACCCTGCGGACCGCGGCGGCCCTGCCGGCCGAAGAGGTCGCCCAGCCCGCCGAAGCCGCCGAAGTCGCGCATGAAGACGTCGAGCGCATCCGTGAAGTCGAACCCCTGGGCGGACGCGCTGCCGCCGCGCTGAAGCCCGGCTTCCCCGTAGCGGTCGTAGACGCTGCGCTTGTCGGGATCGCGCAGCACCTCGTAGGCACGCGTGACCTCCTTGAAGCGCTCCTCGGACTCCTTCGATCCCTCGTTCTTGTCCGGGTGGTGCTTGAGCGCGACCTGTCGGTACGCCTTCTTGATCTCTCCGGCCGTGGCTTCGCGCGCCACGCCGAGGAGCTGGTAGTAGTCGGTCACGAGGCCAGGATTCGGTTCACCAGAGAGGACGTGTAATCCACGATCGCGATCACCTTTTCGTAGGGCATGCGGGTGGGACCGATCACGCCGATCACGCCCTTGAGAGTGCCGACCCTGTACTCCGCGGTCACGAGCGTGAAGTCGTTCAGGGCTTCGGCGCCGTGCTCGCCGCCGATCGTGATCTGGAGACCGCCCGGATGCTCGCGGCTCCCCAGCACCGACGCGAGCAGCTCCCGGCGCTCGGTCAGCTCGATCAGGTTCTTGAGCCGGCCCCCGGCCTGGAATTCGGGCTGCGCGGCGAGGACGCTGGTCTGTCCCAGATGTACGTCGGGTCCGTCGATCGCGACCGGATCGAGCAGCTCGGCGCCCGCCTGCATGAAGATGTTGATCAGGTCGTCGGCGGGTGTGTCGTCGGCGCGCGCGTCGCGCAGGCGGTCCGGCAGGCTGCGCTGGATCTCCGCGAGCGTCAGGCCGGCGAGCCGCTCGTTCAACACGGCCGCAACCGTCGTCAGCGTGTCCTGCGGAACGTCGCCCAGCAGGTCCACGTAGACCGTGCGCGCGATGCCGCCGCCCAGCGTCGCGACCATGAGCACCTTTTCGGAGGACACGCGGATCAGGTCGAGCTTCTCGAGCACCGCTTCGCGCAGTCGGGGCGCGATCGCGACGCCGAGCTCCGCGGACAGCACCGAGAGGGCGCGCGTCGCGCGCCGCACGATGCGCTCGACCGCCGAGGCGGAGACGCCCGCCGGGTCCAGCTCACGTGCGAGCGACTCGCGCTCGAGGGTGCTGAGCGTCGCCGGACGGATCATCTGGTCCACGAAGACGCGGTACGCCCGGTCCGTCGGGATGCGCCCGGCGGAGGCGTGCGGGTGGAAGAGGTAACCCTTGTCCTCTAGGTCGCTCATCGTGTTCCGCACGGTGGCGGGAGACACGCCGAGCTCGAACTTGCGGGACAGGGTTCGGCTGCCGGCCGGCTCGGCGGTGTCCACGTAGGTGCGCACGACCGCGTCGAGGACCTGGCGCTCCCGCTCGGAGAGTTCCGATCCGTTCGGCTTGTCCTTCCGATCCTGCTCGTTCGCGTCGGCCATGTCAGCAGATCCCTTCGAGTACTGCCACGCCCTCCGCCCGAAGAAACCGCGCCGCGGCGCGGGACGGCTCTGGAGGGGATTCGAGCCCACACGCGGGGCTCGTGGGAAATCTCGGGCAGGCGGCGGGACCGTTCAAGGATCCCGGCCGTCATCATATCTATTACACCTGCGTGGGCGCCCTGTCCCCCCTCGGTACGGTCGCGCCGAGGGCGGCGTCCAGGTCCACCGCGAGACGGTCGAGGAGCAGCCACCCCTCCCTGGTGAGCCGGAGCGCCCCCGGCTCGCTTCCCGGGGAGATGGCGGCGAGCCCCGCGGCCTCCCACTCGTGCGCCAGGCGCCGCGCGCCCGGTGTGAGCTCGGCCCAGGGCACCCCCCGGTCGGTGCGGAGCCCGAGCCATACCCGCTCGAGCCGTCGCGCGTCGGGTCCGACCTCCTCCCGGCCGGCCACCGCGAGCGCCCCCGCCCCCGCCGCCCGCGCGTAGTCGTCCCACTCGCGGACGTTCCACCGCCGGAGCGGGTCGGTGAAGCTGTGCGCGCCGTTCCCGAGCCCCAGATAGGCCCCACCCTCCCAGTAGACGCGGTTGTGCCGCGAGTCGTGTCCGGGAAGCGCGAAGTTGGAGACCTCGTACTGGAGGTAGCCCGCGGCGCCGAGGCGTTCAGCCGCCTCCAGGAACTCCTCGCGGTAGCGCTCCTCGGGTGCCGTGGCTAGCCGTCCCTCGGCCACGCTCTTCCCGAGCGGCGTGCCCGATTCGACCGTGAGCCCGTAGAGGCTCACGTGCGGAGGCTCGAGCGCGAGCGCGAGGTCGAGATCCTCAGTCCAGCTGCGCTCGATCCCCTCGGGCAGCGCGAAGATCAGGTCCACGCTCAGGTTCCGTATCCCCGCCGCGCGCGCAGTGGCGACCGCCTGACGCGCGCCGTCCGGGCCGTGCATTCGGCCCATCCAGCGGAGTGCCGGCTCCGAAAAGCTCTGCACGCCGAGGCTCACCCGATTGAGCCCCGCGGCTCTCCACCCGGAGGCCACCTCGAGCGAAAAGCTTTCCGGGTTGGCTTCGGCGGTCCACTCGAGCGCGGGATCCACGAGCCGCTCACGCCCGAGTAGCCTGGCGAGCATCTCCATCGCGCCGGGCCCCAGCAGCGAGGGCGTGCCGCCACCGACGTAGAGCGTGTCGAGGCTGGAGGCCAGCGGAAAGACGCCCTCGCGCTCGATCGCGCCGAGCTCGCCCGCGAGCGCGGCGGCCCAGCCGTCCAGATCCCCGATCTTCCGCACCTGCACCGCGAAGTCGCAGTACTGGCAGCGCCGCACGCAGAACGGAGCATGCACGTAGACCGAGCGCACCGGCGTCGCGGAATCCACTCAGGCCCCGCGCGCCGCGCTTCGGGCGAAGCGCGCGCCGGGCGACTGCACAACCCAGCCTTCGATCTCGAGCGTGGACAGCGCGACCAATGCGCGCCGCGCGGGAAGACCCGTGCGACGCGCCAGGGCATCCACGTCCGCGGGCGCGGGGCTCAGGACCTCCCAGAGCATGGCCGCGTCCGTGCCGAGCGCCGGTCCTGCCGTCTCCTCCGACACGAGCGGGAGGCCGAGCGCGCGCAGGATCTCCTCCGCGCCGAGCGCGGGGTGCGCGCCGTCGCGGATCAGCTCGTTGGCGCCCGCGCTGGTGGGCGCGTCGATCGGTCCGGGCACCGCGAGCACGTCGCGGCCGAGGTCGAGCGCGTGGCGCGCCGTGATGAGCGCGCCGCTCCGCACCGCGGCCTCGATGACCACCACCACGCGCGCGAGTGCGGCCATGATCCGGTTGCGGCGCGGGAAGTGGTGGGCGAGGGGCGGTGTGCCCGGAGCGAACTCGCTCACGACCAGACTGGTCTCGAGGATCGACCGGAAGAGCCGCGCGTGGGAGCGGGGGTGGGCGACATCGGGACCGCTGCCCAGCACCGCTACGGTCGGACCGCCCGCTTCGAGGGCGCCGCGGTGGGCCTCTCCATCGACCCCCAGCGCCATCCCGCTCACCACCACGGCGCCGGACCGCGCGAGCGCTCCGGCGAGCCGGGCGGCGACCCTCCGCCCGTATCCGGTAGTGCGACGCGAGCCCACCAGCGCCGCCGCGGGACCATCGAGCAGATCCGCGCGTCCGCGCAGGAACAAGACAGGCGGCGGATCCCCCAGGTCCAGGACCGCGCGAGGATACGAGGTTGAGTTGAACGGCACGACCGCGGCGCCGATCTCATCCGAGCGCTCGAGCGAGCGCGCGACGAACATCTCGTCCTCGCGCGCGCCCCGCGCACGGGCCGCGGCGAGACCCGAACCGCTCGGCTCCCCCCGACCGAGGGCGGCGGCGACCTCACGGTCCGGAGCGGCGAGTGCCGCGCGGCCCGACCCGAACGCACCCACCAGCCGACCCACACCCACGTCCGCGATGCCCGGCAGGCGCTGCAGGAGCAAGAGAGCACGCGCTTCCTGCCGATCTAGGGACTCCACCACTCTTCCTCGCTCGCTTCCTCCTCGATGACCGCGCGGGTGCGCGCCCAGAGCGCTTCGATCAGCGGAGCGAGTCCCTGATGTGCCACCGCGGACACCGCGAACGTGGCCCACGCTTCGGGGGCCAACACGGTCGGCATGGGGTCGTCGGGACCGATCAGGTCGGTCTTGGTCAGGACCAGACAGTGCGGCCGGCCCGCCAGCGCCTCGGAGTGGCTCGCGAGCTCACGGCGGAGCAGCTCGTACTCGGCCTGCGGATCGGGGCTGTCCACCGGGACGAGCAGCATCAGCGTGCGCGTCCGCTCGATGTGCCGGAGGAACTGGAGCCCGAGCCCCTTCCCCTCGTGCGCGCCTTCGATGATCCCAGGGATGTCCGCGATGACGAAGGTGCGGAAATCCGGGAGCGCGACCACCCCGAGGTTGGGCTGCAGCGTGGTGAACGGATAGTCGGCGATCTTGGGCCGCGCATCGCTCACGGCGGAAAGGAAGGTCGACTTGCCCGCGTTCGGTTCTCCCACCAGGCCCACGTCCGCAATCAGCTTCAGCTCGAGCTCGATGACGCGGTGCTCGCCCTCTTCGCCCACGTCGAAGCGCGTCGGCGCCTGACGGGTCGCGGTGGCGAAGTGCTGGTTGCCGCGACCTCCTCTCCCGCCGCGGGCGGCGATGAACTGCTGGCCGGGCTCGATCATCTCGGCGATCACCTCTCCCGTGGCCTGGTCGCGCACCACGGTGCCGGGCGGAACCCTGAGAACGAGATCCTCGCCCTCGCGTCCGGTCATGTTCTTCTTGCGGCCGTCCACGCCCTGCTCGGCCACGTACTTCTTCTTGTAGGCGAAGTCGAGCAGGGTGGCCATCTGGGGGTCCACCTCCAGGATCACGTGGCCGCCCCGGCCCCCGTCTCCGCCCGAAGGGCCTCCCTCCGGGACGTACTTCTC
>CAMCNM010000068.1 GCA_945876015.1 Gemmatimonas phototrophica | reverse complement strand
GCGATCTTCTGGCCCCACGCGTTCGTCACGGCGCCGGCGGGGTCGAAATCCGCCTTCACGTGAACCAGGCGATTGGCGTAGTTCGGGTAGGGCCAGCCGACCTTGATGTTGTTGGTGCCGGCGAACGTGCCCAGGCTCTTGATCTCGTTGTCCACGTGCGAGCCGGTCATGTCGAGCGACACCGCCACTTTCTCGCTCTGGTACAGTTTGGTGCCGAGCGTCGCCTCCCAGCCCCAGTTGTCGATGCGCCCAAGGTTCCGCGAGTAGTTGCCGGCGAAACCGATGCTGGGTGCGAGCGGCACCGCGAGCAGCGCGTCCTCGTTCTTCTTGCGGAACCAGGTGAACTCGGCGGAGATCCTGTCGTCGAACAACGCGATGTCCGCGCCGAGCTCGATCTCGGTGCTGCGCTCGGGGCCGACGTCCGAGTTGCCCGGGCCGGCCGGCTTCAGCATCGAGGAGCCCGCCGGACCGCCCACCACGCTGTAGCGGGTCACGCGCGCGAACGCGTCCGGCTGGCGGCCGGCCTGCCCCCACGCGCCACGCAGGCGCAGCGAGTTGATCAGGTCGACGTTCCAGAAGCTCTCCTCCGAGACCACCCAGGTACCGGCGAGCTTCGGGTACTTCTCGAAGTCGAAGTTGGCGCCGAACGCCGAATTGTCGTCGAAGCGGATTGCGCCGGTCAGGAAGACCCGGTCGTTCCAGCCCAGCTGCTCCTGCACGTAGACGCCGAGCGACTTGTTTTCGATGAAGTCGTACTTGATCGCCGACCGCGTCGCGGGCGTCTGGTTGATCGTCTTGGCGAGGGGCGAGGCGAACCCGATGCCCGTGTTCTCGAAGTTGGAATCGCGCCTGTCGTAGTACTGGAAGCCGACCGAGCTCGACGTGGTGATCGACGCGAAGGCCTTGTTGGCGGTGGCCGACAGGTCCACGCTCAGGTTCGAGTTCTTGGGCCGGCCGATCGTGATCTCACCCTCGGAGGTGCGGAAGTAGACCGCCGGGAGCTGGATCTCGAGGGGATACAGCGAGGTGTTCTCGTCCCAACCCATGTCGAGCCCCACGATGGCGCGGGACTTGAGCCAGGCGAAGGGCGTGAAGTTGAGAGTCCCGCTGCCGGTGAAACGCTGGTAGTCGCGCTGCACGTCGATGCGGGCGACGTCCGAAGGCAGGTGCTCCTGAAATCCCAACAGGCGGTTGCCCTTGCAAGGATCATCGGTCGTATAAGGCGTGCCATCCGGGCCAGGGTTGCGCCTGGGGATGCAGTGTCCGTTGCCCCAGACCATGTCCTCCCACTCGCCGCCGTCACCGCGCGCCTGCTGCATGAACTTCGTGTTGCCCTTCACAAAGCCGGTGGACACGTCGAGCGTGAACTGCTCGGAGAAGACCGTGCTCACGTTGGCTCGCAGCCGGAACGTCTTGTCCCAGTTGTACCAGACGATGCCTTGGTCGTGATCGTAGTTGCCGGACAGGAAGTAGCGGACGGCCGGCGTGCCGCCGCGCACGTCCAGGTTGAAGCTGCTGCCGATCCCGTCCTGATAGATCCGTGGCTGCGGATAGGCGAACGCCGCGTCGGCGATCAGTTGATTGGCTTCCACGTATGGGTTGTACGAGAACAACCCCCCCTTGGTCTCGTCGCACGGAGGAGCGAACTGCGCCGTGCAGGACCATCTCGTGCCGATCCGGGTCGTGGGATCGCGCATGTAGTTGTCCAGCACCGAAACGGCCATGTCGAACTGCGCTTTTCCCTCGGTTCCCCGCTTGGTGATGATCTGGATCACGCCCGCCGAGGCCTCGGTGCCGTACAACGTCGCGGCCGCGGGTCCCTTGATGACCTCGATGCTCTCGATGTCCTGCGGATTGAAGTCGCTGAGCGGGTTGACCTCGCGGCTGTCGCCGAGACTGGGACCCGCCTGAGCGTTGTTGTTGACGCGAACGCCGTCCACGAAGATCAGCGGGTTCGAGTTGAGGCTTAGGCTTCCTACTCCCCGGATCTGCATGGGAGAGCCGGTTCCGATGTTCCCGTTCATGCGGGCGAATTGGAGCCCGGGAGTCCTGCCGCCCAGCAGGTCCTGCACCGTGTTGACCGCGACGGTCTGCGCGACCACGGAAGCGGAGACCGCGGTCACCGCGTTACCGATCGCGCGCCGCTGCGTGCCGCCCGGGGTCCCCGTGACGATGATCTCATCGAGACCGAGCGCTTCCTCGGCCAGGCTGAAGTCCGCCACGACCGTGGCGCCAGCGGTCACGTTGACCTGCTGCGTGACGGTCTTGTATCCGATCCGCTGTGCCGTGACGGTGTGGCTCCCGAGAGGCACGTTGAGCAGCAGATAACGTCCCGTCTGCTGGCTCAGGGCGCCGATTCCGGTGCCGGCGATGGACACCTGGACCGCGGCCATCGGCTGTCCAGATCCCTGATCGACGATCCTGCCGGTCACCTGCTGGGCGCCGAGACTCGGCGCGAGCAGCAAGGCCGTGGCGAGCCACGTAAGACAAAGTCTCCGCTGCATGGTCCCTCCTGGGCTTGGGATTCCAGAGGGCAGGCTGACTGGGGAAAAGAACGCAGCCTACCGAGAGGAGCACTACGGGCGAGAAACAGCGATCCTGCCGGAAACGAACGACGAAAGCCGGCAATGGGGAGCCGGATCTGCGCGATCCATACTAGGGGCCCGTCGGAACGATTGTCAAACACCTTTGTCCCCTTGGGTGTCCATTGGGATTTGCCGAAGGTGGCCCATGAAACCATGGCCAACAGAACGCCGCCCCGTCCCTTCCGGACGGCCAGATTGAAGGAATCCACAGGGTGCAATTGCCCCCCGTTACGCCCGCTCGCTCGGGACACCCCCCCCTCCTAACTTGCCTGGGACATGCCAGGCACAAACATCGGCTCGCGGCCGCGCCCGGGACCGCCCCGGGAGGAAGCGAGCGCGCCGTCCGTCAGCGCGCTCGCGTGGAGCGCGTGGGTGGCCCCCACCGCCGTCTTCGGGATCGCGCTCGCGATCCGCCTCGCGCACGTCCTGGCGATTCGAGGTGCGCCCTTCTTCACCCTGCTCATGGGTGACTCGCGCGGCTACGACGTGTGGGCCCAGCGGATCGCCGGGGGCGACTGGATCGGCTCGGACGTCTTCTACCAGGCGCCGCTGTACCCTTACTTCCTGGGCACGCTCTACACGCTGGTCGGGCGCGACCTACTGCTCGTGCGAATCGCGCAGGCGGTGGTGGGGGCGTGCTCCTGCGCGCTGCTCGCCGACGCGGGCCGTCGCCTGTTCTCGCGGCGCGTGGGAATCGTGGCGGGAATGGTCTTGGCGCTCTACGCGCCCGCGATCTTCTTCGACGGTCTCATGCAGAAGGCGGTGCTCGACGTCTTCTTCGTGTGTCTCGTACTCTGGGTGATCGCGCGGATCGAGTCCGACGGGAAGCGTCCCCCTTCCGGGAGGCTCTGGCTCGGCCTCGGGCTGGCCGTAGGCGGCCTCGCGCTCACCCGAGAGAACGCGCTCGTCCTCGCCGGCGTGATCCTCGCCTGGATCCTGGTGCGAACAGCCCCGTCCGCGACCCGGCTGCGCGGGGCGGCAGCGTTCGTCGGGGGCGTCGCCCTGGTGTTGGCTCCCGTGGCCATCCGCAACAGCGTCGTCGCACGAGGCTTCTACCTCACCACGTCCCAGCTCGGGCCCAATCTCTACATCGGGAACCACGCCAGCGCCAACGGAACGTACCAGCCGCTGCGGTTCGGACGCGCCACCTTCGAGTACGAGCGGGAGGACGCCAGAGCGCTCGCGGAGCAGGCACTGGGCCGGCGTCTCTCGCCCGCTGAAGTCTCGCGCTACTGGGTTGGCCGAGCCGTCGCGTTCGCCGCGGCGAGTCCAGCCGAGTGGCTTCGGCTGACCGCGCGGAAGGTCGCGATGGTGGCGAACGACACGGAGGTGATCGACACCGAGGACCAGGCCACCCACGCGGAATGGTCGCCGCCGCTCCGACTGTTCGGGCCACTCGGCAGATTCGGGGTGTTGCTTCCGCTCGGCGTGCTCGGCGCGGCGCTCACCTGGTCCGAGCGCCGACGGTATTGGGTGCTCTACGCGCTCACGTTCGCGTACGCGGGCTCGGTCGTCCTGTTCTACGTGTTCGCGCGCTACCGTTATCCGCTGGTGCCATTCCTCACCCTGTTCGCGGCTGTCGGAATCGTCGGTGCCGCCGAGGCCATCCGCTCCGCTCTAGGGCCCCGGCTTCGTCAGTCCCGCAAGGCCACGAGCGCCAAGACCGAAGCACTGTCCCCGAGGGCTTGGATGACGACCGGTGCCGCTGTGGTCACCGCCGCCGTCTTCGCGAATTGGCCCCTGGTCTCCGCGACCGAGATGCGGGCGGTCTCCGAAACCAACCTGAGCGTGGTGCTGCTCGGGGACCGTCGGCCGCAAGAGGCGATCGACCACGCCCGCCGCGCGATCGAAGCGCGGCCGGACTACGCTCCGGCCTACAGCGCCCTCGGCGCCGCCCTCCGTGCGAACAACGAGGTCGGCGAAGCGGCGCGGGCGTACGAGCAAGCGCTGACGCTCCTGCCGGGCTTCACCGACGCGCGCTACAACCTGGGCAACCTGCTGCTCGACCGGGGTGACGCGGCCGGCGCCGCACTCCAATTCGAGCAAGCACTGCGCGACGATCCAGGTTCGGCCGAAGCGCACAACAATCTGGGCATCGCGCTCGCCGGCTCGGGACGTACGGACGACGCAATCGCGGAGTTCCAACGCGCGATCGCGCTCGACTCCACGTCCGCTAAGCCGCACCGCAACCTGGGCCACGCGCTATGGTCGAAAGGAAATGGGCCCGGGGCAATCGCCGCGTATCGTCGCTCGGTCGCGCTAGATCCGAGGAACGCCGCGACGCAGTATGATCTCGCCCAGGCGCTGCTCGCGGCCGGTCAGGTCGACGAAGCCGTTGTGGCTTACCGTACCGTGGTGGCGCTCGCGCCGAACCTGGCGGAAGGGTACAACGGACTCGGGAGCGCTCTCGGTTCCCAGGGCAAGCTGGACGAGGCGATCCTCGAGTTCCGCCGCGCGCTCGAGATCAGCCCGGACTTCGAACAAGCACAGAGCAACCTCGCAACTACACTCCGTATGAAGGACACGCCCTAGCAGAAGGGCCCCGGAGAGCGAACGGACCAGAAAGGCAATGCGGGCCGAGCCGACAATCCGGCTCGGCCCGCATTTTTCACAGCCAAGTCACGACCTCAGAGCGTCGGACCTGCCGACCCTCCGAAGACGATCGTCAGAACGTCGGCTTGTTCGCGTCGTCGCACCCGCTGCCCCGCTTGTTCAGGTCACCGATGTTCGTGTTGAGCTGATACTCGTTGTCGGGCATCGTCATCCGCACACCGCCGCTATACGGCGCGCCCGCCGTGGGCATCCTGCCCTGAAGCCTCGGGAACCAGAGCAGGTCGAGGTTCTTGAGCTTCGTATAGTAGAACCGCCCCTCCTGGAACAGGGCGCGGCGTCGCTCCTCGATGATCATGCGCCTGATCCCGTCTTTGTCCGTCGCAGCGAGGTACGTCACTTTGGGGAGGCCGTCCGAGGTACGGATCTCGTTGACGCGGTCGATGGCACCCTGGCCACCCTCCGCCTCCGCGCGGATCAGCACCATCTCCTTCCAGTTCACCAGAGGAATGTACGCGGCCTCGCCCGAACCACCGCCAAAGTTTCCGCAGACGGAAACCGCGCAGCTGGGCCACTTCGTGGCGATGAACGTGATGAAGCTCTTACCGCCGACGATCCCGGTAATGAACGGAACGCGCGGGTCCGCCACCGCTGCATCCTCGACGGCCGCGTTACGATACTTCTCCGCGAGCGACAGCACTCCAACTGGCCCGGCCAGCCGGATCGGGAGACCGTCGTCGCGCACTGCGCGGCCGTCTGGAAGGATCCCGAGGTCGGTGTAGCCCGTGAACGGAATCACCGCAGGCCATTTCTTGCCTGTCGCGGGGTTAGGCTGGTAGGACGCGCTCTCCCACCAGTCCACGACCCCCTGCAGGGACGCGAAACGGGCCGAAGGCCCGTTGTAATAGTTCAGATTCCGTCGCGTCGACGTGGCCTCGCGCGTCATGTAGGCGTAGAACTTGCTGGGGACCTTTTCCGCGTCGGTCTTCGCTCCAGCCAGATTGCCGGACATCCAGCTATTCTGCGCACGGAACCCGTACGCCATCGTGAGGGCGCTGCTCGTGATGTTGAACGGCATCGCGAAGTCGCCCCCCGCCGCCTGGATCTCGGTGATCGCACGCGTGAGGTACTGATCCGCCAGCGCGTACATGTCGGCCTGGGTCAACATCTTGCCACCGTCCAATGCTCCCTCGCAGAGCGTGGAGCCCATCCAGGCGTAGGTGGCGCCTTCGTACATCGAGCTGATGGCCAGATATCGCGCCCGCTGCGGCACCTGCGCCACCGTCCACGTCTTTTCGAGCTTCTCGTGCAGGTTCTTCGCGAACAGTCGGGCCTGCATGAAGCCCCCCGCCGGGGTGTTGCCAGTCGATGCCGTAAAGTCCGACGTCGTGGCGGTATAGCCAAATATCCCGGATCCGATCGACGGACTCATCAACACGACCTCGCCGCCGTCCTCGTGGCCGTGGACCGTGTACTTGAAGTTCGACATCGAGTTCTCGAACATCACGATGATCGAGTTGATCTGGGTGACCGCGCCGACCGGATCCTCCAACGCATCACCGGTGAGCTGCGCGGGCAGCTCGACGTCGAAGATGTTGTCGCATCCGCCGATGGCCAGCGTGAAGCCGAGCGCGAGCGCGGCGCCCGCCACCCTGCTCCCTCTGAAGCTTCTATATCCGAGCATGTTCATCGCCTTCTCGTGTTTGAAGATGTGTGATTCAGGGAGATGATGTGACCGGGGGCGCGCGGGAGTCTCCGCGCGCCCCGGCCACCCGTGCCTCCGATCAGAACGTGACGTTCAACTCCGCCGTCCACCGCGTGGGCGGAGGAATGATGCGGTTCGTATCCGTCGTCTCCGGGTCGCCCGTCATCGCAGAGTTCCAGATGTAGCTCTCTCTCCGCCAGAGCCCGAGCTCACGTCCCGCGATCGCCAGCGACGCACGGCTCGCACCGACGAGGTCGGCGAGAGAGGCCGGAATCGTGTAGCGCATTCCGGCTTCGCGGAACTTGATGAAGCCGTAGTCCGGCGCGGCCCCGTACCGGCCGTCGCCGTACTGGAGCATCGCCTCCGCGAGCGCGTCGCAATGGCAGCGATAGTTCCAGCCGTTGCCGTACCGAAGTCCGGCACCCCGCTCCTCACTGCCGATCCTGCCGAACTGGCCGTCGGCCATCACGTTGAGGCTCAGGGTGTTGTTGAAGAGGTCGACCGAAGGAGAGACGGAGAACTGGTAGTTGAAGAAGGCACGGCCCCTGAGCAACACGTTCGCGTCCTTGGCCTGGCAATCGACCGGAGCGCCGCCCTGCATCAGGCCGTGCGCAGCCGCGCTGCCCAAGCCGTCGGTGCTCTTCACGCCCGGATCGCACTTGGCCAGGATCTTGTTGCCCCAAGGGTCCACTTTCTTGCCGGTCGGGTCGTACGCCGCTTCAGTGATGAAATACCGGGTCGTAACATTCGGATAGGGCCAGCCTACCTGGATGTTGCCGCTGGCCGGGTAGTTCCCGACGTCCTTGATCATGTTGTCGGTGTTCGTTCCGGTCAGGTCGAGGCCGACAGAGACGAGGTCGCTCTGGTAGAGTCGAGCATGAATCGCCTCCTCCCAACCCCAGGCGTCGATCCGACCAACGTTCTGCGCGATGCTGCCAGCCACCCCGTTGCTGGGCGCGGTCGGCACGTTCAGCAGCGCATCCGTCGTCTTGTTGTAGAAATACGTGAACTCGGACGAAAGCCGACCATCAAAGAACGAGACGTCGAAACCGGTCTCGAGCTCCTGACTCCTCTCGGGACGAACGTCGGCGTTACCGGCACCGGCGCCCTGCAGCGCCGACGATCCGACCGGACCTTGCGTCACGGCGTAACGGGTCACGCGCGCGAACGTATCGGGCTGGCGGCCCGAGGCTCCGAACGCGGTCCGGAAACGCAGCGAGTTGATGAATCCAACGTTCCAGAAGGGCTCGTCAGAAACCGTCCAGGTGCCCGAAATCTTGGGGTACATCTCGAGGTTCAGCGCGCTGCCGAACGCAGAGTTGCCGTCGAACCGAAGGGCGCCGGTGATGAACAGCCGACGCTGCCAGTTCAACTCTTCCTGCACGAACATGCCCCCGGACTTGTTCTGGGTCTGCTCATACGTGATGGTCGACTTGCTCAGCGTGCCCTGGTTGACCGTGGTCGAAAGCGGCGAGGAGAATCCACGGGCCACGTTTTCGAAGCGGTCGCTGTACCGATCGTAGTACTGGACACCGACCGAGGTCGCCGTCCCGAGCCGGTCGCCCATGAAGTTGAACTTCGCCGTAGCGCCAACGTCCAGACTGACGTACTGCGTGGTCGGCCTGGAGTGATTCAGCTCGCCCTCGTTCTGGCGGGGAAGGTTGGTCGTGACGCAGGCGTTCTGCAGGTCCTGCGGAATTCCGCAGGTCCCGGGGCCGGTCCCGGACACCTTCACGTAGAGCGGGAAGAACGTTTCGTCCGTCTCCCATCCCTTGTCCAGGCCCAACACGCCACGCGTCGTGAGCCAGCTCGTGGGGAGGAAGTTCAGGGTCAGGCTGCCCGTGAAGTTGCTATAGTCACGAGTGATGTCGATCTGCGTCACGTCGGTCGGCAGCATCTGCTGGAAGCCG
>CAMCNM010000067.1 GCA_945876015.1 Gemmatimonas phototrophica | reverse complement strand
CGCTGCAACACCCCGTCAATCTCCACCAGGAGCGTCTCGATCAAATCAAGTATATCGCCATCCACCCGGGTCTGTCCGGTTCGGGCCACCGCCCGGACGTCCTCGACCGCCCTTTCCAGGTCGTCGTTCAACACCATGTGATCGAACTCGCGCGCCCGCACCAGCTCCTTTCGGGCGTTCCTGAGCCGCCGCGCGACCTCATGGTCGGCCTCGGTCCCCCGCTTCGTCAGGCGCGAGACCAGCACCTCCGCCGAGGGCGGGATCACGAACACCATCAGGGCGTTCGGGACCCGGTCGCGGATCTGCCGCGCGCCCTGGACGTCGATGTCGAGCACGAGGTGCTCACCCCGCACGGCCGCCTCGTCGAAATTCCTCTTGGGGGTACCGTACAGATTGCCGTGCACCTCGGCCCACTCCGTGAACTCCCCGCGCTCCACCATCGCCTCGAACTCGGGACGGCCCATGAACTCGTAGTCCATCCCGTTCCGCTCGCCCTTGCGAGGCGCGCGCGTCGTGGCGGACACCGAGAAGACGAACTCCCCCGTGCCCTCCACCAGGCGGTGCGCGATGGTGGTCTTCCCGGTCCCGCTGGGCGCGGCCAGGACCACCGGTCGGGCGGACTTTCTCGCGTCGGCCATCGCCTACTCCACGTTCTCGAGCTGCTCCCTGAGACGCTCGACTTCTTCCTTGATCGCGACGGAAGCACGCGCGACCAGGGAGTCGTTCGCTTTGGCACCGATCGTGTTCGCCTCGCGGTGCATCTCCTGCACCAGGAAGCCGAGCCGTTTTCCCACCGGCTCCTCGGGATCGGTCGCCATCATCTCCCGGAAGTGCTCGATATGGGCACGAAAGCGAACCAGCTCTTCGTTGATGTCCCACTTCTCCGCCAGATACGCGATCTCGCGCGCCAGCCGGTCCTCGTCCACCGGCTGCTGCCCGGTCAGCTCGCGCACCGCGGCGCTCAGGCGGTCGCGCTCCGCGATCAGCCGGCCCGGCGCCCGCTCCGCGACCAGATCGAGCTGGGTCGCGATGGCCGCCAGTCTGCCGTCCAGATCATCCGCGAGACGACGGCCCTCGGTCTCCCGCATCGCGACGACCGCGCGGACGGCCTCCTCGGTCACCCCCCGGATCGCCTCCGGATCCACCTCGAGCTCGACGTGACGCGGCGCGGGAGCGCGGAAGATCTCGCCGAAGCGAAGCACGTGTCCCACCTCGACCTCGCCCGCCAGTCCCAGCTCATCCTTGAGACGCACCAACAGATCCCGGTAGCGCACCGCCCGCACCACGTCGAGATCCGGAAGCTCGTCCGTCTCGGCCGCGCCGCTCCGGTCCAGGCTGAGTGAGTAGCTCACATGACCACGCGCGAGCGAAGGGCGGAGCCAGGCCTGGATGTCGGCCTCGAATCGGTCGAACCCGTGAGGAGTCCGGAGGCTGGCGTTGAAGTGACGGTGGTTCACCGTCTTGATCTCAACCCGCAGCCGGCCCGCGGCGGTTTCCCGCTCCGATTCCCCCCATCCGGTCATGCTCCGAATCATCGCGCTAACCTAACCGGAGGCGCTCCGAGGGGGGAAGGTGGATCGGGTTCTAGTTCCAGAGATACCAGCGGATGCCGTAGTGGGCGCGAAAGATGGGGAGCGAGCGCCCCGGGAAGTCCTGGTTGTTCCGTCGGATCGTGAAGTTCTCCCAGGAGATGAAGATCCGGAGCTGGAGTATCCTCACCTGGATCAGCGCATACCAGCTCTGCGAGAAGGGTACTGTGGCGGGCTCTGCAGCCTCCCCCTCCGGCGGAAGTCCGAGCGCGGGATCGCCGATCGGCACCAGCATGGGGTACCGCCCCTCGACCCCGAGCGTGCCCCAAAGCTCGAGGTTGCCGGTAGGTAGAAAGGTGTCGTGGAAGACGAACGCCCCCTGGTAGGTGCGCTTCGGGAGATATCGCGCATCCTGGTTCCAGGTTGTGAAGATCCCGTTTAAGGACAGCCCATCAAGTGCAAATGAGAGAGGGACTTGCCCCGTTACCTCGTAACCGTTGCGTTGGATCCCAGGGAGCACGATTCCGTCGCGGTCCATGGGCAACCCGAGGAGCGGAAGGCTATCCGTCTCGAGCTCGAGCCGGGCCGCGGAGATGCCCAGCCCGCGCCACGCGAGGGTCCCGCCGAAGCGGGTGGCGGTGCGATCGGTGAGGCGGTGCGTGGGAGCCGGTTCCGGCTTGGCGGTCGAGTCCGGGTCGGACGGCACCTCCGAAGGAAGTGGATAGAGGATCGCACCCCTCTGCCCGCTCTCGCGGCTCCCGAACAAGGAGATGCCCGCCACGGAGCGCGTCCAGGCCGTCACCCGGGTGAGGGTGGCGTCCTCCCCGTCCCAGGACTCACGGGAGAAAGACCCCGTGGCACCGCCGATCAGGGGAGGGTCCACCGTCGCCGACAGGTCGAGGCTGATGGAAGGCAGCGGCTCCCCGCCGAACGACCGGAACGCGCCGCTCGCCCGGATGGGTCCCTGCGCGAAGTCGGCGAGCGCACCGTGCTGGCGCCGGCTCCGGTCCACCGGGAGGCGGCCGGTCAGCTCGAGCCCGTCCAGGCTGGATCCACCCGTGAAGCCCTGTAGGATGAGCGTGGAGGCCGGGCGCCACAGTCCTCGCACCATCCAATCCCCGCGCTCGCCTCGAGCGGGATAGCCGGATGCGTCAACGTTGGCCCGCATGCGGCGCACCTCCCCGGTGAACGCGACGTCGTCGCCCAGGTGCCGGGTGTAGCGGAGCCAACCCCCGGTCCGCGCGCCATCCTCGTGCGCGCTGCTCGCGCCGTTCGTGTCCACGCGGTCGAGCGAGAACCCGAGCCCACCTCCGAGCGCGCGCGGATGGATGAACGTGCCGCGGAAGAAGTTGGTGTCGAAGTCGCCGGTGCCCGCCTCGACGAGCGACGAGGGACGCGCATCGAAGTCCCGCTGGCTGGTGATCTCGATGCGCAGCTCGGCAGGATGGCGCTCGACGCGAACGCGCTCGACCCCGCCGAGGCCCACGCTCGCGAGATCGACGACCGAGCCGTCCAGCGGAACCTGCTCGAGCCCGTCCCAGAAGACCCGGATCTCGCCGCCCCCGAGGCCGAACGCCGTCACCGTCTCCGGAGCTCCATAGTCGCCCCCGCGCAGACGGATCATGCCGGGGACGTCGATCAGGAGGTCGCCGAGCGAGAGGCCTCGTGCGACGAGGATGTCATCGCGATCGAACTCCCAGATGCCGTTGGCGAAGCCGGCCGGCGGACCGCCATCGATCTGGGGAAGGATGTAGAAGCGGAGCGAGTCCGGGATCGTGTCGCCGGCCGAGCGGCCGAGCAGGGTGTCGGGGATGACGACCACGTTCGCGCTGTCGGGTACCGCGAGGGTATCGGGGGGCTGCTGTGCCCCCAGGGGGGCGACCGCGGCGAAGAGGGCCGCGATCGCCGAACGGATCCTCACGCCGCGCGGCCTCTCAGCCACTCCACGAGGAGCCGGGTCGGGACGCCGTAGCCGCCCTTCCGCTGATAGGGCTGCGGCTCGTTCCCGTACGCGGTGCCCGCGATGTCGAGGTGCGCCCAGGGCACGTCTCCGACGAACTCCCGGAGGAACCAGGCGGCGGTGATCGTCCCGCCGGGCCGGCTCCCCACGTTCATCATGTCTGCCACGTCGCTCTTGAGCTGCTTCCGGTACTCGGCCCAGAGCGGAAGGGGCCAGCAGCGCTCTCCGGCACGCTCACCCGCGTCCTGCACGGACTTGATCAGCTCCTCGTCCGAACCCAGCACCGCGATCGCGTGGTGACCGAGTGCGACCACGACCGACCCCGTGAGCGTGGCCAGATCAACGATCGCGGCCACTCCGATACCTTTCGCATAGTCGAGCGCGTCGGCCAGGATCAGGCGGCCCTCCGCGTCGGTGTTGATCACGTCCACCGTCTTCCCGCCGCGGGTCTGGATGATGTCGCCCGGCTTGACCGCCCTGCCGTTCAGGAGATTCTCGGTAGACGGAATCAGCCCCACCACGTTCAGCGGGAGACCGATCTCGGCGATCGCGCGCATCGCACCCATCACCGCGGCGCCGCCGGACATGTCGTACTTCATCTCCTCCATGCCCGCGGCCGGCTTGATCGAGATGCCGCCCGCGTCGAACGTGAGCCCCTTCCCCACGATCGCCACGAACTTCTCCTTCGCTTTGCCGCCGCGGTGCCGCAGCACGATGAAGCGCGGCTCGATGTCGGAGCCCTGATTGACCGCGAGGAGCGCGTGCATGCGCTCCTTCACGATGCGCTTCTTGTCGAACACCTCGACCTCGAGACCCACCTCCTTCGCCATCTTCTTCGCCTGCTCGCCCAGGTGCTGGGGCGTGGCGATGTTCCCGGGACGGTTCTGGAGGGTGCGTGCGAAGTTCTGGCCGTCCGCGATGGCCTTGCCGACCCGAACCGCCTCGGCGACCGGCTTGCCGCCGGCGCCCGCCACGATCACGTCGATCGCTGTGACCGGCGTGCTGGCCGCGTCTTCGTCCTGGCTGGTCTGCAGCTCGGTGAAGCGCCAGGCGGCGAGCACGCCGCCCTCTGTGGCGGACTGGGCCGCGACCGAGGGCGAGAGATCGCCCAGCTGGACGTGGATCGACACCGCGGAGAGCTCGCGCGACTCGGCGGCTCGTACCGCGCGTCCGGCGAAGCGCCGGACCGCCTCGGCGTCCCACGCGGCCCTGGGTCCCACGCCGATGAACGCCACGCGGCGTGGACCCTTCTCGAGGCCCGTGTTCACGATCACCACGTGCCCGACCCGCCCGCGCAGATCCTCGCGGGCGCCGCGCGCGACGTCGTCCAGCCCGGCCAGCTCCGGCACGACCGCCCGGCCCTTCTCTTCGTAGACGGCCACAGCGAGCAGCGGCGTCGGGGTCTTCGCGATCTCCCGCGCCGGAACCAGCCGGACGTCCACCCTACTCGCCCATGTGGGCGATGACCGCATCACCGAATCCGGAGGTCGATACCTTCCTCGCGCCTTGCATCTGGCGCTCGAGGTCGTAGGTCACCTGCTTCGCGCTCACGGCGCCAGCGATGCCCTTCACGATCAGGTCGGCCGCTTCGTTCCATCCCATGTGCTCGAGCATCATGACGCCCGAGAGGATGAGCGACCCGGGATTCACCATGTCCTTCCCCGCGTACTTGGGCGCGGTGCCGTGCGTCGCCTCGAAGCACGCCACCTCGTCGCCCACGTTGGCGCCCGGCGCCATGCCTAACCCGCCGACCTGCGCCGCGCACGCGTCGGAGAGATAGTCGCCGTTGAGGTTGGGGGTGGTGAGGATGTCGTACTCGTCGGGGCGGAGGAGCACCTGCTGGAAGATCGAGTCCGCGATGCGGTCGTTCACGAGGATCTTCCCATCCCTGCTCGCACCGTCCCAGGTCTCCTGCTCGGTGACGATCTGGTCGCGGAAGCGCTCCTTGGCGACGTCGTAGCCCCAGTCGCGGAAGGCGCCCTCGGTGAACTTCATGATGTTGCCCTTGTGCACGAGCGTCATCGTCTTGTGTCCGCGCTTCACCGCGTAGCGGAGCGCGGCGGCGACGTGGCGCTTCGTGCCGAACGGGCTGATCGGCTTGATCCCGATGCCGGCGAATTCGCGGATCTTGGTGACGCCCATCTCCTTCACCAGGAAGTCGCGCACCTTCTCCGCTTCCTTCGTGCCGGACTGCCACTCGATTCCCGAGTAGACGTCCTCAGTGTTCTCGCGGAAGATCACGACGTTGAGCTTCTCGGGCTCCTTCACGGGCGAGGGCACGCCCTTGACCCAGCGCACGGGGCGGATGCAGGAGTAGAGATCGAGCACCTGCCGGATCGCCACGTTGACCGAGCGGATCCCGCCTCCGACTGGGGTCGTGAGCGGTCCCTTGATCGAGACCTTGAACTCGGCCATCGCCTGCGTGGTCTCGAGCGGCAGCCACGCGCCCGTCTTCTCGAAGGCCTTCTCGCCGGCCAGGACCTCCATCCACGCGATCGAGCGCTCCCTGCTGTACGCCTTCTCGACCGCGGCGTCCATCACGCGCACGCTGGCCCGCCACAGGTCCGGACCGATCCCGTCGCCTTCTATGAAGGGGATGATGGGCCGATTGGGGACCCGGATGGCGCCCTTCTCGTACGTGATCTGATCACCGTCCTTGGGGACGGTGGAGTACTCATAAGCCATTGCGGGTCGCTCCCCGGGAGTAGGCCTAGCTCGTCATGTCACAACGGCCGAAAATGCACGCGGATCGTCGCTCAGCAACCCGCACTGCGCGCGGAAGTTAGAATTGGTGGGGGGAGCGAACAAGGTGGCGTAACAGGGCGGGAGGGCACAGTGACAGCGGAAGATCGGACACGTGTGGCGGTGGTGACGGGCGGCACCGGCGCGCTCGGTGGAGCTGTGGTCACTGCCCTGCTCGCGGATGGGTGGACGGTCCATGTTCCCTGGCGGACACGCGCGGGGGCCGATGCGCTGAAGGTTACGGCCGGCGGCAGCACCCCCCGGCTCCGCCTCGACGAGGCCGACGTGACCGACGCGGCCGACGTGGACCGCTTCTTTCGGGGCGTAGACGCGGCCTCCGGACGTCTCGATGCCCTCTGCAATGTGGCGGGCGGCTTCGCGGGCGCGCCGATCGACAGGATTGTCGAGGCGGACTGGGACGCGATGATTGCCACCAACGCGACCAGCGCCTTCCTGAGCTGCCGAGCCGCTGTGCCCCGCCTGAGGGCGGCCGGCGGTGGGCGGATCGTGAGCGTGGCGTCCGCCGCGGCGCTCGACGCGAAACCCGGGATGACCGCCTACGTGGCGGCGAAGGCGGCGGTCGTGGCGATGACGCGAGCGCTCGCCACCGAGCTCGGGCCCGACCGCATCACCGCGAACGCGATCGCACCCACCACGATCGACACACCCGCCAACCGGAAGGCGATGCCGAAGGCGGACCGCAGCGGATGGGTCTCGACCGAGGCGCTCGCCGCGATCGTGCTCTGGCTGCTGAGTGACGCGGCGGCGGGCGTGACCGGGACGGTCGTGCGGGCGGGCCGATAGAGGCGCCTCCCGCACGACAACGTCCGTCCCGCTCAGCGCGGGTCCGCCCCTGCTATCGCGCCGCCATCTCCTTCATCAGCCGATAGAACACCTCGCGCTGGGCGACGTCGGAGCTCACCAGATAGAGCTCGTGGAAGTACGCCTGCTGGGTCGTCCCCATCGAAGTCAGGATCTCGCTCCTTCTCAGCTCGAAGGCATCCATCGCCTCGTCCTTGGCGCCCGGCTCGTGGGCCTGCGACAGCGTGGCGTTGTATTCGTCGCGTGCGAGGTTGAGCGCGAAGTGGAGATTCGCAAATGCCTCCAGCTTGGGATCGACCTTCTGAGGCGCCGCCGACGCCGCGGGCTTCGTGGCGGAGGCGACCGACTGTGCCTGGAGCGCACGGGGTGCGTACAAGCTCGCCACAGCCACCGCCGCGATCATGAGTCGATGTATGGATCTGGCCATCTCTTTTCTCCGGTGAAGGTCCCTATCTGACTTCGGCGGTCTCGAACCGTGGGACGCCCGACAACGGACACCAATCGCCGGTTCCCTTGAAGTGGGTGTCGAGGCACTGGAACTTTGCGCCCACGCTCTGCAACAGCTCCACGGTCTTCGGCCACGGGGTCCGCGAGAAGTACCCTGCGCGCCCCCCCCGCGCCATGTCCACCGTGGACTGGCCGAGGCGGCTTACGGCGTTCACGTCCGCGCCTTTGGAGACCAGGTACTTGATGAGCTCGTTGTCACCCCTGAACGAGGCGAAGTGCAGGGCGGTGTAGCCCCACGAATCGGGCAGGTTGACGTCCGCGCCCTGCTCCTCGACCAGGTACTTCACGGTGTTCAGGAAGTTGTTGGGCACGTTGTGCTGCTGGAACGCGCCGAGGCCCAGGAAGCCACCGCCTGCAGCGGCCTGGATCGGATACAGATTCGGCGTCCCCTTGGGCATCTTGGGCAGCCCCGAGTCTTCCTGGAGCCGTCCGTCCTCCTGACGCCCCCCCTCATCGAGTTCTCCGGCCACGCGGTGGGAACGTTCACATCCGCACCGTTCGCCGCGAGCGCCTTCATCGCGTCGAGATCCTGCGCGAACGTGGCACGCCAGAACGGAGTCGCACCCGTGAAGTCCATCCCGAACTTCCCTTCTGACTCCAGGAACCAGAGGTGGGTCTTGAGGCGCGTGTTCGGATTCGCGCCCTTGTCGAGCAGTGCGTTCAGAACCACCAAGTACTCGGTCTTCTGATTGTCCTGGGCACGGGGCTGCGGGTGGTCGGTGAACCTGAGCGTCCACTGCGTCTGGAGGAGTGCGAAGAGCGGCGCGATGCCGTCAGTCTCCGTCGCGATGTTCACGTCCGCGACGCGCTCGATCAACACCAGCGCTAGATCGTAACGACCGTTCAGCAGCGCCTGCACAAGCGCCGTGCTACCGTCCGCGCTGCGCTGGTTGATCTTCGCACCGCCGTCCAGAAGCGCCTGCACCGCCTCGATCCGGCCTTCGCGCGCCGCGTGGTGCAGCGCGGTCATGCCACCCGATTTGGCCACCAGCGTCTCCGTCACGCCGGCGCGGTTACCCGCGCCGGCCGCGCCCCGTCCACCGCCCGTGTTTGCCGGCGCCGCGCCCGGAGGAGAGGGAGCGTCCGCCGGCGTGATCGGCGTCGCAATCGCCTTGGCGAGTTCCTCGGGAGATCTGAAGAATGCGTGTTGCGCGGCGATCGCCCTGTGCTCCTCAGCGGGAGTGAGCGTCCGCTCACCAGTACCAGGGATCCTGAGGGTCTCGTCGGTTGG
>CAMCNM010000066.1 GCA_945876015.1 Gemmatimonas phototrophica | reverse complement strand
GCCTTGAGCCGGCTGCCCTTGCACGTGGTGCACGGCAGGGTGGACATGTAGTCCTCGAGCTGGCTCCGCACCGAGTCCGACGCGGTCTCGCCGTAGCGCCGCTCGATGCTCTTCACCACGCCTTCCCAGTGATCCTCGTGGAAGCCCTTCGAGGATCCCGCCTTGTACGGGAACCGGATCTTCATCCGCCCCGAGCCGTGCAGGATCGCGTTCTTCCCCTCCGCCGAAATCTTCGACCAGGGCTTCCCCGGATCGAACTCGTACGCGTCCGCGAGGCCCGGGATGACAGAGCGCCGCAGCAGCCCCGACGGCTCCCCCCAGGGGAGGATGACCCCCTCGAGGATCGAGATCGAAGGATCCGCGATCAGGAGGGTCGGATTGACCTCCTTGCGCGTCCCCAGGCCGCCGCACTCCTCGCACGCGCCGTACGGGGAGTTGAACGAGAACTGACGCGGCTCGAGCTCGGGCAGGCTGGTGCCGCACGACACGCACGCGTAGTGCTCGCTGTAGACGTGTCGGGTGGCCTCGTCCCCGTCGTGCTCGATCACCTCGACGATGCCGCCCGCGGTGCGGAGCGCCGTCTCGACCGAGTCGGCCAGACGCGTGCGGTCGGATTCCTTCACGACCAGCCGGTCCACCACCACGGCGATCTCGTGGTTCTCGTAGCGGTTGAGGCGCGGGATCTCGTTCAGGTCGTAGATCGTCCCGTCCACGCGGGCGCGCACGAAGCCTTCCTTGCGCGCGCGCTCGAACAGATCCTTGAACTCGCCTTTGCGCCCGCGCACGAGGGGAGCCAGGACCTCGATGCGTGTGCCCGTCTTGAGCCCGAGCACGCGGTCCACGACCTGCGTCGCGGATTGCCGCATGACGGGCTCACCGCACTCCGGGCAGTGGGGGATGCCCACGCGCGCCCAGAGCAGGCGCAGATAGTCGTAGATCTCGGTGACGGTCCCCACCGTGGAGCGCGGATTGCGCGAGACCGTCTTCTGCTCGATCGAGATGGCGGGGGAGAGACCCTCGATCGCGTCCACGTCGGGCTTTTCCATCAGCCCGAGGAACTGCCGCGCGTACGCGGAGAGCGACTCGACGTACCTGCGCTGGCCTTCGGCGTAGATCGTGTCGAAGGCCAGCGAGGATTTGCCCGAGCCCGAGAGCCCCGTGATCACCACGAGGCGCTCGCGCGGAAGCTCCAGGTCTATGTTGTCGAGGTTGTGCTCGCGCGCACCCCGAATGATCAGCTTTTCCCGCCCCATCCGTTGTCGCCCCTGCTTTGCTTACGCCTGCGTGAGTGCCTCGAGGCGCGCGATGCGCTCTTCCGTGGCGGGATGGGTGCTGAAGAGGCCCATGAGGCCCAGACCTTTACGCCCCGAGAGGGGGTTCACGATCGCGAGCGCCGCGGCCGCCGGATTGACGTCCATCGGGATCTGATGGGCGTACGCGTCCATGCGCCGGAGCGCGTTGGCCAGCCCCTGCGGGCGGCCGGCGATACCCGCGCCGGTGCGGTCGGCCTGATACTCGTTCTGCCGGGAGATCGCCATCTGGACGATCATCGCGGCGATCGGCGCGAGGATCATCATCGCGATCATCGCGACGGGATTGCTGTCGCGCCGGTCCCGATCACCGCCGCCGAAGAACATGGCGAAGCGCGAGACCATCATGATCATCCCCGCCATCGTCGCGGCGACCGTGCCCACCAGCATGTGGCGGTGCTTGATGTGCGCCAGCTCGTGCGCGGTGACGCCCTCGAGCTCGTCCATCGGGAGGAGCTTCAGGATACCGCGCGTGAAGCACACGACGCCCTTGGCGGGGCTCCGGCCGGTGGCGAACGCGTTCGGCTGCTCCGAGGGCGCGATCGCGACCTTGGGCATCGGCACCTCGGCGCGGCGGGCGAGGCGCTCGACCATCGCGTAGAGCTGCGGCTCGCTGTTGCGGTCCACGATCTGCGCCTTGTACATGCGCAGCACGATGCGGTCGCTGAACCAGTACGAGCCCACGTTCATGAGCGACGCGAAAAGGAACATCATGACCATGCCGTTGGCGCCCCCGAAATAGGAGCCCAGACCCACCATCAGGAGGGTCATCCCGGCCATCAAGGCGACCACCTTGAGCATCTGCATGTAGCGCTTTCTCCTGGGAAACCGGACGAAGCGTCCGAGCGAGATCGATCGGGGACTCCTACACCGCTACCCTGCTCTACGTGCCGAGGGAACGGCTCCTTCAGGGGGCGCTGCCGCCGCCCCCGTTGTATCCCCAATCGGTGAAGAGGAAAAGCCCCCCCACCTTCTTGCTTTGCAGGATCTGCTGGTCGAACCCGAGGGTGGGTTGACGCAGGTAGCGGTCCTCGTAGAACGCCTGGAGGGTCCATCCGGAGCCCAGCGACCAATCGAGGCGGGCGCCCCCCCCGAACGGGTTGGTCCCCGTGCCGGTCCGGCTGGCCAGCGGCGTGAGGAGCAGCGTGACGAACACGTCCTGCTCGAGGTACCACCCCACCTCGAACGTGGTCGAGGCGAACAGGCCGCCCAGGTCGGAGCCGACGTTGAGCTGCTCCCGCTGCGAGATCGCGAAGTAGTCGAGCCCCCATGCCCGGGCGACCAGCGAGCTCAGCTGCGAGGCGAGCGTGCCCTGAAAGATCGAGAGCCCCGCGCCGACCGCGTTGCCGACGATCGACTGCGTGGCGGACTGCACCTGCGCCGCCTGCCCCGACGCCAGCTGATAGCTCGGCACGCCGAACACGAGGTAGCTCACCAGGTCCGACTCCGCGATCTGGTTGTCCGGGCTGACCAGGGTCACGCGCGGATCGAGCAGGGTGCCGCTCACCGTGGCCTGGATGGAGATGTTGTCGCCCCCTGCCGCTGCGCTGCCCTGCCTCACGCGCGTGGTGGCGACGATGTTCAGGATCGGGTTGATGCCGGGCGTGCCCACGAACTCGACCGTACCGCTCTCCACCTGGAAGTTGCGCCCCATGATGGCGTAGGTGCCGCGGATCGCCTGGAGCGCGCCGAAAGTGACGAGATCGCGGCTCTGGCGGTCGTACACGACCTGGAGCTCGCCGCCCATCTCGACGTTCATCTCCTCGCTGCGCAACCAGCTGTTCCCCTGCGCGGTCAGATCCACGTCCACGCGCAGGTTGCGCAGGAATGGGTTGGTGGCGGAGCCGAGCAAGCGACTCGGGTTCACCACCGCGGTGTCCACCACGGTGAAGAACGCCGGATCGGCGAGGTCCACGATCCCGACCGTGCGCTGGAACTCCTCGACGTAGAGAACGCCTTCGTCCACGCGCAGCGGCGCGCCCTCGGCGCTGCTCACGACCGGCCGCGAATAGGTCCCGGTCAGCGCGACCGCCCCCGTCAGCGTCGCCTCGACGTCCGGGCGCCGGACCGCCAGGAACTCCGATCCCGTGTTGACGAGGTTGAACGTCGGATCGTTGAGCGGCTGGAGCGTCACCGTCCCGGTCGTGCGGAGCTGGCCTCCCGAGGTGCCCTCGATCTGCACGTCCACGGTCCCGTCCGGAAGGAGGGTCAGCGTGCCGAGGACGTCCTGGTGCCGCACGCCGAGCTCCTCGATCGCCCAAGCGGCCTTGTTGAGGGCGACCGTCCCCGAAGGCGAGGGTCGGTCGATCGTACCGACCACGTGGAACTGGCCGGACACCGTGCCCTCCACCTGCGACAGGCTGGTCAGGTAGCCCAGCGCGAACGCGGCGGGCAGCGAATCGGCGTTGACGATCAGGTCCAACTGGCGGTCGGTGGGGACGCGCTGCCCCATCTCGCGGAAGGCGAGATCCACGGGAGCCAGGCCGCTCGCGGTGAGCACGCGCAGGGAATCCTGCCAGGCGCCCATGTTGAGCCGGAGCGTCTGATCGGCATAGTCGATCTGACCCACCAGCCGCGTGAGCGAATAGGTCTGGAAGTCCAGCCCGCGGGCATCGATGCCCCCGACGATCAACGGCTGATCGGCGGTGCCGGTCATGCGCGCGGTCAGCGCGACCCGGCCGGTCACCCCCAGATCCTCCCGCTGCAGCAGCCTCGCCACCCGCTCGAGGGGCAAACCTGCTACGTCGAGCCGAAGATCGATCGCGCCCTGCCGCGGGATCAGACCGTCCGCCGCGATGCGGAGCGAATCCGCGGCGCCCGTCACGAGGAAGTCCCGCACACGGACCCTCTCGTCGTTCCAGACCAGCGACGAGGGTCGCTCCAGAGCCCAGGTGTCCGAATCGAAGCGGAGTGCCATCTCCTCGAGATCCAGACTCCCCCCCTCCCCCCGCAGCTCGAACGCGCCGCGCGCCGTGTAGCTCTCCGCCTCATTCCGCACGAGCGCGACGTCGAAGCGGCCCTGGGGGCTCGTGTACTCGAGCGCGATGCGCGCGTCGGCGAACCGCCGGTCGAGCGCGGTCACGCTGTCGCCATCGAGCTGCACCGCGAAGCGCCCCGCGGTCCCCGGCAGCCCGGCCGCCTGGAAGGTCACCTCGGCGCCGCTGACCAGATTGCGGCCGTAGCGGATGCGGTCGAACGAAGCCTCGCCCTCGGCCGTGAAGTCCTCGATCGATCCGGTCAGCGTGGCGCGGCCGCGCACCGCACCGCTGACCGTCACGTCTGCGCGCGTGGGCAGGGTGTCGGGGTCGATGCCCTCGGCGAGGAGCAGCTCGCGGTCGAGCGCGGAGAGCGTGTCGCGCGCGATCACCACGTCGCCGAGCACGAGCGGTCGGAGCCGTCCGAGCGAGTCGCTCTCGAAGGTGAGCTCGATCGTCCCGGGAGCGGCGCCTGACACCATCGCGAGTGTGCCGTGGGCCTCCACGGCCACACCGCCCAGCACCGCGTCCATGGTGTCCAGCCGGAGCTGGCCGCCGCTCACGCGGAGGACGAGCCCGGCGGTGTCCACGAACAGCCCTCCCACCCGCGACGGACGAAGGCGCGCCCGGGCGTCGAGAGTGAGCGTACCCGGCTCGGTGCCCCGGCCCTGGACGTCCACAAATCCGGAGATGACCGTGGGCTGGGGCAGGTCGGTCGCGAGGCGTGACAGCGCGAAGTCGGTCACCTCACCCTGGACGGCGTAGTGCGCCCCCGGATTGGCCGCGTCGAAGCGCGCGGTCACCGCGAGCCGGCCGGCCTCCGTCGCGAGATCGGTCACCAGCGTCAGATCCGACAGCGGCCCGCGCGCGACGATGGACCCGGTCACCCGGCCGGTGAGCGGAAGGCCCGGGTAGTCGCGCGCCAACGCGGTGAGCGAAAGCGGCTGGAGGTTGCCCCTGAGATCGAGGATCCACTCGCCCTCCTTGCGCAGCGTGCCTTCCGCGAACACGTCCGAGGCCGGGAGCCCGGCCGGCCGATGGCGGATGGCAGCGTTGATCGCGATACCTTCCGACGCGCGGCCCGCGGCGTCGATCGTGACGCTGCCCGCACCCTGGAGCCTGGCACCCTCGACGAACGCGCCGAGCGCGCCGAAGTCGAAGGGATCGAGCGTCGCGTGCACGTCGGTGAACCCGACCTCACCCTCGAGATCGAGGGTGCCGCCGAACTCCGCGGTGATGGGACCTTCGCCGGGTCCGGTTCGCCGCAGCGTAAGGCGTCCGCTCGTGGCCAGGTTGCCGAGCGTTCCGTCGAGCGCCGCGGTGCCCTCGACCGATCCTTTGACCGGCAGCGGGCGCGCCAGCCACGGCTCGATCCGCGCGAGCGCCAGGGGCGCGGCGCGCACGTCGAGGTCCTCCATGCGGAAGTGGTCGCCTTCGATCACGACCACGCCATCGAGCCGCACCTGGCTCTCCGGCGCGCTCAGCTGGAGCGCGCGGAACGTCAGCCGGCTCTGGGCGCCCTGGGCGTCCCACGCGAGCCCACCCTCGGCGTGCCCCTCCCCGATGCGGCCGTCCAGCCACGCGAGATCGGCCAGATCGATCCCGGGGGAGTTCAGGTCGAACCCGAAATGGATCGGATTCGTCCCGCCGGGGAACTCGGCGAACACGCGGCCCTGCGCCTCTGAGCCTTCGAGGACGAGACGGTCCAAGTCCACGTCGAGGCGCGTGTCCTCGAAGCGCACCCTGCCCCGCGCGTTACGCACGCGCACCGGATCCTCGACGATCCCGCCCAGGAACGAGAGGCTGTCGATCGTCACGCGCTGGCCCACCGTGTCGTGCGACTGGACGAGCACGGTCGGCAGCACCGCATCGATGCCCGCGAACGTCTGGCGCCGCAGCAGAGAGTCGCCCACCGGCGAAGGCACCGTCAGCCAGCGTGGGCTGGGATCCGGGCCCGCGGGATACAGCACGCGCAGCTCGCCGCCGTGGACCAACACGCCGCGGAAGATCAGGTCCTTGAGCGGGGTCCGGGCGGTATCCTTGGCTTCCTCCTCGGAGACGAAGATCCGCTCCACGTTGAACTCGCGCTCCCCCGGATACCGGCTGAGCATCACGGTCGGCTGCCAAACCTCGAGCGAGTCGAACACCACGTCGCCCGAAACCAGCGTCCGCCAGTTGTACTGGATGGAGACCGAGTCGGCGACCGCGAGCATGCGCCCGTCGTCGCCCCGGATCGACAGACCGTAGAGCCGCACGCCCCGGAGCAGCTCGTCCGAGCGCGCGGCCGTCGCGGTGATCTCTCCCCGGATGGGCAGGCGGCGGAGCACCTGCTCCACCACCTCGCTGGCGCCGCGGTCGGTGCGGGTCAGGAAGAAGAACAGCCCGATCGCGACGATCAGCACGGCCGCGATCGTCCGCGCGGTCCATCCCATCACCATGAGCCGGCGGCGCCACCGGCGGCGGGGCGGCCGAGGCGGCGGCTCTTCAGGAAGCGGGGACGGCTGCCAGAGCTCGTCCATCGTCAGAACGCCTGTCCGATGGAGAAGTGCACCTGGAGCCGCCGAACGAACGAGAGCTTCGTCGGAAAGGGCACCCGCGGCTCCATCACCGCGAGCTGGCCCGCGCGCGTGAAGCCGGCGCCGGGTGAGACCTCGATGCAGAGCTCGTCGCCCGGACGCGGAGTGCACGGCGCAACCTGCGAGGTCACCACCTGCAGGCTCTCGCTCCCGCCCGTGCGATAGCCGAAGTCCAGGCGGATCGGCCCGATCGCGCTGTAGTACCGGACGCCGACGCCGGGCGTCCATTCCAGGTCGCCCAGCGCCACCTTCTGGTCTTCGCTCCACACCTGACCGAAGTCGAGGAACGTCACACCCTCGAACGCGCGCGCGGTGATCGGGAAGCGGATCTCGAGGTTGCCCTCGATGAGCCGGGTCCCTCCGGTCGGCTGGGGCGTGAACCGCCCGCCGTCGAGCGTGTCGAGGGCGCTCGCATCGCACGCGCGGGTCACCACCTGGGCGACCGCGCAGATCGGCTGCCCACCCACGGTGTCGGGCACCAGCAGCCTCTCCACGTTCACGGTCAGTACCTTGGGGCCCAGCCGGTTCTGGGCGAGCCCGCGCACGCTGTTGGAGCCCCCCGCGAAGAACCTCTTCTGCGGATGGACGACGTCGCGCCCGGCCTGGCTCCCCTGCAGCAGCGAGAACTCACCGGGCGCGACCCATCCACCACGCAGCCGTGACGCCACCACGCCCGCGCCGAGCGGCCGGTAGACGCTGGCCTCGGCGAGCACCCGCTCGTAGGCGTAGTTCGAGCCGGTGAACCGCGACGCGTGCTCGAGGTCGAGCGCGGCGCGGTAACCGGAGCGCGGGTTGAGCAGGTTGTCGGTGCGGTTCGTCGAGAGGCTCGCCCCGACCGGCGCGAGCCAACTCGCGCGCTGGATGATGGCGATGTCGGCCGGGTCGCACGCGAGGAAGCTCGTGCAGAAGAACACCTCCGCGGCATCGAGCAGCGAGAGCTGGGGGCGGTACGAGAGCGCGAGCGAGGTCCCGCGGCCCATCGAGCGCACCAGCACTGCGTTCACGCCGATCGCTTTGCGCACGAACACATCGGGCAGGCTCGTGCGCTCGCCGTAGAGTCCCAGCGAGAGCGAGTTGCGCGGGGAGAAGATCCAGGGCTGGGCGAAGTCCACCGCGACCAGGTAGTTGAGACGCCCATACGCCCCGACGCCCGCCTGCGCGCAGAACAGATCGTGCAGGCGCTCGGCGAACACGTTCGAGACCCGCCCGCGGACCTGGAGCCGCCGCGCGCCGCCCAGGAAGTTGCGCGCGGCCCACTGCACCTCGGTGCTCAGACACTCGGCGGTGCTCCAGCCGGCGCCGGCGCGCACGCGGTACTCGTCTCCCTCGGTGATCTCCACGCGCATCGGGATGATCGTGTCGAGGTCCGCGGTGGGCAGCGTGTCTACCCGCGCGTACTGGACGATTTCGAGCCCGAACAGGTTGCGCTGCGCGTCTAGGATCTTGGTGAATCCGTAAAGATCGCCCTCGCGGAACCTGATCATGCGCCTAATGACGTCGTCCGACAGCTCGCGGTTGCCGAAGATCTCGATGGGGCCGAAGTGGGCCTGAGGTCCTGGGTCCACGTCGAAGGTCACGCGCGCGGATTGGGAGCCGAGGGGAAAGTCGGTGCGCAGGAGAACGAGCGCGTACGCGTAGCCCGCATCGTGCAGCCGACTCTCGAGAGAGTCGCGCGTGGCCTCGATCGCGATGCGGCTGAGCGGATCACCCTTCACGAGCGGCAGGTTGCCGAGCAGCGAGGGGTCCTCGACGTCACCCGCGCCCAACACCGCGATCGAGTCCACCAGGACCGGTGGCCCCTCCTCGATCGTGAAATTCAGCGCGACCTTGCCGTCGTCGGAGCGGGTCGTGTCCGTCGCGACCTTCGCCTCGCGATAGCCGCGTTGGGAGTAGTAGATCTGCAGCCGGATCGCGTCGCGTGGAAGCTCGTCCGCGAGGAAGTAGCGCCGATCGTCGGCGAACTTGAGCCCGACCGCGCAGAGC
>CAMCNM010000065.1 GCA_945876015.1 Gemmatimonas phototrophica | reverse complement strand
TCGTGCGCGTTTCAGCGAACAGCGCCGCAATCCCAGACGCTCGCTCGCCGCGGGAAGCCACCGCGCTCCTGCGCAGGATCGTCGAGCTGCCCGGCCACGTCTTCTGGACCGACGACACCGCCGCCGTTGAGGATGTGAACCAGACCTTCGCCCGAGTGGTGGGATACCGTCAGATCACCGACGCCCATCTGCTGTCACTGGCCATGCGGTGGGGCGGACGACTGGCCACGTTCGACCTGGGGATCCGGGACCTGGTCCCGAAGGGCACAGACCCTGGTACCGTCGTCGATTCGATCGGATAAGAGAGCATCGATCCCTGACGTGCTGCCTTGCCGAAACCGGCACGGCTCTTCGAGTCGGCTGACGCAAAGTATGTAGAGGACATCTCTCGCGATGGGCGGTTCCTCCTCTATCACCGGATCAATCAGCTGATGGCGCTGCCTCTGCCGTACCCATCGCCTTGGGCGATTCGGCATTTGCCAAGGATGAAGGACGGTTCTCGCCGGACGGCAGATCGATCTCGTATGGGTCTACCGAATCAGGGGCGTGGCAAGTTTATGTTGCGTCCTTTCCTGCCTTTGACAACCGGAGGCAGGTCTCCCTCGGCGGCGGCGTTCAAGCCCGCTGGCGAGCGGACGGCGGGGAGCTCTTCTGCCTCGCGCCCAACGGGGCAGTCATGTCCGTGACGGTGAAGGCCGGCGCGCCCACACAGTTTTCTGCACCTACAATCTTGTTCCAATCTCCGCTGACGAGCCCCAGCCCGAACCTCGACCAGTTCGATGTCACGGCCGATGGGCAGCGGTTCCTCTTCCTCGTCCGAGAACAACAAGGGCTCGACCCCATCACGGTCGTGGTGAACTGGCAGCGGCTATTGAAGGAGTAGCGAGCTCGATCGGCGTGCCTATCGCGTCCGGCCTGAACAGAATGGTGCTGCCGTCTGGATCCGCGGGGACCAACCACGGCGCCCGCCCTTCCTAAAATGCCTCGTAAGCCCGACTCCACACCTCGTCCGGGATGTCCCTCTCCCGTTCCCAGCTCGCACTCGTGGTCCACCCGTCCGGATTCACACCCTGGCCGACGTTCTCGCTCAAGAGCGCGGCTACCGGATCACAAGGCAGCGCAGGCGCCTCCCACCTCCCTTCGAAGTGCTCCCCCCCGCGCGGGTCGAAGAACACAGGCCGCCCCGCTCCCCACCACCGGACTCTCCAGCCTCCCTCATGCACCAACCGATGGTGATGGCGACAGAGCAGCACACAGTTGTCGAGTCTGGTCTCACCGCCGTCCGCCCAGTGCCGCACGTGGTGGCCATCTGCGAACCGCAGCCCGCACCCCGGGAAGCGGCAGCCGCGGTCACGCACTTCTAAAGCGCGACGGAGGGCCGGTGGGATCGTGCGGGTCTTCCGTCCCACGTCGAGGACGGATCCGTCGGCGTCGTGAGCAACTCTGACCAGGCCCGCATCACACGAGAGCCGGCGGGACGTCTCCGCTGAGACGCGCGTGCCGTCCTCGAGCTCGGAGCGGCCCGGATCGCCTTCCTCCGAAAGCGTCGCCGGCTCGACGTATAGCACTACTTGGTAGCGCTCGGCCCTGGTTCCGCTGATCGGAGCCGCGGATGAGTCGGCATCGGAGTCCGGCGCCGTCTCATTGGTCCGATCGACCTCCGTGCGCCCGAACCCTGCCGCCAACGCCCGCTCGGCGACCAGCCCGATCCCATCCGCGCGCCGCTGGGCGGCCGCACGCTCCGATTCCGGTGCGCCGCCGGGTACCCAGCTCTTCCGGAAGAGCGCGTCGCCCGCGGCCTCGATGGCTCGCATCAGGGCCGCGCCGACCTCAGGGTCGAGCCGCCCACTCACCATGTACATGCCCTCGTCGTCGGGGAATACCGAGAGCGTCCGCGATGCGTGGCGCTCCCGCTCTCGCTCGCTCTCGTCCTGCCGGCTGCCTTTCTTCCACGCGCGCACCATCCGCTCGAGGTGCGCCGCGGTCGCGCCCCGAGCGAGGTCGAGGAGGTCGGCCTCGTTCTCCGCGGTCGCGACCCTCGTGAGCGCCCGCACCTGCGAGAACGAGAGCTCGCCTCGGCCCATGGCCTGGCTCGTGAGGGGGAGCCCGGCCAGCGCTCGCGCGGTCCGTACCTTCTCGCGCGCCGCATGGATGTCGATGCCGGTGCGGACGGCGAGCCAACGCGCGCAGTCGGGCTGACCCGAGCGCTCCCAGCCGCGCAGCTCGTCGCACTCGGCGATGAGCGCCAACAGCCGCTGCGTCGCGGCGTGGATGTGGGCGGCGAGCGTGGCGATCTCGTCGCCCAAATCCTCGATGAAATCCGGGGCGGGATGCTCGACGGACGGTTGCGACGAACCGACGCCAATAGACGTTCGGGCCGATGCGCCCCGGTAGGGTGCGTCGCTGATTTCCCTCAGGATGAGCGCGGCGGTGGCCATGGAATCCCCCCTTTGAGCAAGCCAACCCCAAACAATCCCACCTCCAAATCTAAACGGCTGTAGCGGAGGCTTTTGGGAGGCGCCGTAAGCGTTGAAGTCGTCGCGGGAGGCGAAAAACAGGTGCGGGAGCCGCCGGTGAGATTCAGCGGGCCCGCTGGGGTGCTTCACAGGACCCGATGAAGTCGGCATCGGCCGGCTCCCGAAGCGTGGCGAAAAAGTTGTCAATGCTTGGTTGGGACGCGAAGCTGCTCGTGAGGGTCGTCCGTGCCTACGCCTCCCCGGGGGAGCTTCGCATCGGGATCGCGGGTAGAGAATCCGAGCGGCCGTCCAGACCGCGGCCGTCTGAACCGCAGCCGTCACAGCCGAGTCGGAGTACCCTTGAAGGAAGTCATGCCGGGCCCAGTACTCGCGCTCCTGCTGTGCGTGCTCGCAGGCTGCGCCGGCGAGCAGCAGATCGAGAGCCCGGCGCCGCTCTACACGCAGGTACCCATCGCCTACCCTCTCGAGCTCTGGGACTCCGACGTGGAAGGCGAGACGATACTCCGCGTCCGGGTCACCGAGCTGGGGAGGGTGGACAGCGTGGAGGTCCTCCAGTCGAGCGGCCAGATGGCGTTCGACTCCGCCGCGATCGCGGGCGCGCGTGAAATGCGTTTCAGTCCCGCGCGGAAGAAGGGCAAGCGGATCGAAGCGTGGGCCGAGGTGCCGATCACGTTCTCCAAGCGACCGCGGCCCGATTCGGCGCTCTCTCTGTGAGCGACGCCGTGGCACGTGACCCCGGCCGGCATCGGACGACCTGCGAGTCGGTCCTCGACATGGTGGGCTGGACCCCGCTCGTGCGCCTGCACAGGGTGACGGATGGCTGCCGTACGCCCGTCTACGGGAAGTGCGAGTTCATGAACCCGGGCGGCTCGGTCAAGGATCGTATCGGTCAGGCGATGATCGAGGACGCGGAGCAGCGCGGCGACCTGAAGCGGGGCGGCACGATCGTCGAGGCCACCAGCGGTAACACCGGTCTCGCGCTCGCGATGGCCGCGGCCAGCAAGGGCTATCACTGCATCGTCACCATGCCGGACAAGATGAGCCAGGAGAAGGTGAAGCTGCTGCGTGCATTCGGCGCCGAGGTCGTGATCACACCGACCGCCGTGCCGCCCGATCATCCCGAGAACTACCTGATGAAGGCGAAGGCGATCGCGAAGGAGACCCCCGGCGCAGTCCTTGCCAACCAGTTCTACAATCAGGCCAACCCGGACGCGCACTACCGCACGACGGGACCGGAGCTGTGGGAACAGTCGGGAGGAGCCATCACGCACTTCTTCGCGGGCGCCGGCACGGGCGGCACGATCACCGGAACGTCCCGCTTCCTGAAGGAGCGGAATCCGGACGTGCGCATCGTCGGTGTGGATCCCGAAGGATCGGTGCTGGCACCGTTCTTCAACACTGGACAGATGGTCCAGGGTCATCCGTACAAGGTGGAGGGGCTCGGGAACGACAAGGTCCCGGGCGCGCTCGACCTCGACATGGTGGACGAATACGTGACGGTGTCCGACGGCGACTCGTTCCGGATGGCGCGGCGGCTCGCGCGCGAAGAGGGACTGTTCGTGGGTGGCTCCTCCGGGCTCACGACGCACGCCGCGATCGCGCTCGCCAAGGAGATCGACGACCCCGAGGCGTTCATCGTCACCACGCTGTGCGACTGGGGAGAGCGCTACCTGAGCAAGGTCTACGACGACGACTGGATGAAGGACAACGGCTTCCTCGAGCGCCCGCGGCGGCGCACGGTGCAGGACATGGTGCGCGCCAAGGGTGACCACACCCCCGCGCTCATCTCGATTGAGCCCGCGACCACCGTGCGCATGGCCCTCTCGACGCTGTCCTCGCACGGCGTTTCCCAGCTTCCCGTGATCAAGCAGGGGGAATGCGTCGGATCGGTGAGCGAGGAGAGGCTGATGGCCCGGGTGATCGAGAGTCCGGCGCTGCTCGACCAGACCGTCGAGTCGGTGATGGAGCCACCCTATCCGGTGGTGGACGGGCACATCGACCTCGAGGAGGCGACCCGGATGCTGCTCCACTCGAACGCCGCGTGCCTGGTGCGCGGGAACGGCGGCCTCTCCGGCATCGTGACCCGTTACGACGTGGTGCGCTCGCTCGCGCTGGGAGCCGCCCGATGAGGATCGCGGTTCTGATGGGCGGTAACTCGGACGAGCGCGAGGTGTCGCTCTCCTCCGGTGCGCAGGTCGCCGCGGCTCTGCGCCAGGCGGGCCACGACGTGGTCGCGGTGGACACGACCGGCGGCGTGCTCTCGCGCGACGAGGAGCAGAAGCTGCTCGAGTCCGGCGTGGACTCCCGTCCGCCGAGCAAGCACGCGCTCAACCTGCTCCAGACCGGCGACACGACCCAGCTCACAGACGCAGCCGAGGTGAGGGACGCGGCCGTCTTCTTCCTGGCGCTCCACGGTGGGCAGGGAGAGGACGGAACGCTCCAGTCGCTGCTCCAGATGGCCGGCCTCACCTACACGGGTAGCGGTCCGAAGGGCTGCATGCTCGCGATGGACAAGGATCTGACAAAAAGGTTGCTCCGCGACGCGGGGATCCCGACTCCGGATTGGATCAGGGGTCCCGGGACCACCGCCGAGGAAGCCGTAGCTCGCCTGGGCCTTCCCATGATCGTGAAGGCCTCGCAGGGCGGTTCCTCCCTGCGTCTGCGACTGGCCCACGATATGCAAGAGCTTCGCGACGCGGTGGAGGAGGCGAACGGATACGACGACGATGTCATCTTCGAGAGCTTCGTCCGCGGTCGGGAATTCACGGTGGGGATCCTCGGGGAGGAAGCGCTCCCCGTCGGCGAGATCATCCCTGAGAACGAGATCTTCGACTACGAGTGCAAGTATCAGCCTGGGATGGCCGCGGAGATCTTTCCCGCCGACATTCCAGATGAACTCGCGGGCCGTCTCAAGGAGCTGGCTCTCCGGACGCATCGGGTGCTCCGCCTCCAGGATTTCTCGCGGGTCGATTTTCTGGTCGGGGAAGACGGCGGGATCTGGTGCCTGGAAGCGAACAACCTTCCGGGGATGACCGCGCACAGTCTTCTCCCCAAAGCGGCCAAGGCCGCGGGGATCACGTTTCCGGAGTTGTGCGAGAGGATCGCCCGCCTGGCGCTCGAGCGCCGCGAGCAGAGGTCGGCTGCGCGGGGCTCCTGAGGGAGAGGGAAAGGACACGAGCGATGCCATACCGGACGAGCACCTTCGGCGGCGGGGGATTCCAGATCACCCCCGTGGTGAAGAACCTGCTGATCGCGAACATCGCGATCTTCATCCTCACGTCGCTCGTCATACCCTCGCAGCTTGTTCACGACTGGCTCGCCTTCCAGCCCACGCACGTCCTGACGCGCCCCTGGGGCGTGATCACGTACATGTTCGTCCATGCGGACCTGTGGCACCTGCTGGGCAACATGCTGGTGCTGTTCTTCTTCGGCGCGGCGATCGAGGGCGAATGGGGATCGAAGGAGTTCTTCCGCTACTACCTCTGGTGCGGGGTGGGTGGCGCGGCCCTCTCGTTCCTGCTCGCTCACTCGGCGGGGATCGAGGGCGCGTCCGCGGCCGTCTACGGGCTCATGCTCGCGTTCGCGATGATCTGGTCCGACGCTCAGATCTACATCTGGGGCATCTTCCCAGTCCCGGCGAAGATCCTGATGGGCTTCCTGTTCGGCGTCACGGTCCTCTCCGCCTTCCTGCAGCCCGGCGGCGGCGTGGCCCACATGGCCCACCTGGGCGGCATCGTGTTCGGCTTGGCCTACCTGAAGGCCGATTGGCGGCCGCAGGAGAGGCTGGCGGCGCTCAAGAAGCGCTCGCAGCGTGCTGCTCGGAGGCTGGCGATCGTCCCCAGGGATGAGGAGGCGGTTCCGCCGCCCACCCTCAGGGCGGGAGTCTGGCGCACGGCTGACGAAGGTGCCCTCTTGGATGCGGTCGATCGGGTGCTGGACAAGATTTCCGCCGAGGGCATCTCCGCCCTCACCCCCGAAGAGCGGGGTGTGCTGGACGAAGTGTCGCGGCGGCACCGGACCACCAAATAGCCGGGGATCCCTCCGCCTGTCGGCGGCGTAGCATCCCTGTCCCACGATCTCCGGCTGTACCCCAGGCTGTCCCAGCAAGGAGCAGAAGGCCATGAAGCGGAATCCTCGTTCGTACATGGGCCTTGCGGCCCTGCTCTCCCTGGGCCTGACGGCGTGCGCGTCGTCCTCGCCAGCTCCGGCGGCACCGGCCCCCATGCCGGTCGCCGGCACCCAGGCGGCCGCGCCGGCGGGACCGGCCAAAGCGGTGATCGCGTCTCCGCTGGGGGTCAACCTCGACACGGTCCAGGCCGGACGGTTCGACTTCGGCAAGATGTGGACGTTCGAGTTCCCCCCGATGGACTACTTCCGGGCGGAGTACGGCTTCACGCCCGACCAGGCCTGGTTCGACCACGCCCGGCTCGGCGCGCTGCGTCTACCCAACTGCTCCGCCTCGTTCGTGTCGCCGAACGGCCTGATGATGAGCAATCACCATTGCGCGCGTGAAGCGCTCGCCTCGGTGAAGAAGGGCAGCGAGGACCTGAGCACTGACGGCCTCTACGCGAAGACCCGCGCCGAGGAGCGCGTGGTGGAGGATACGTACGTCGATCAGCTGATCGAGATCGTGGACGTCACCGACGAGGTCGAATCGAAGCTTGGCAACGTTTCCGACGAGGATCGGGCGGAGAAGCAGGAAGAGGTCTTCGGCACGATCACCGAGCGCCTCACCAAGGAGAAGGGCGGTGAGGCGGCGGGGATCAATGTCGAGGTGATCTCGCTGTTCGCGGGAGGGCACTACTCGGCCTACGTCTTCAAGCGCTACACGAACCTCAAGCTGATCACTGCGCCCGAGCTCCAGATCGGCTTCTACGGCGGCGATCCCGACAACTTCACGTATCCGCGCTACAACCTCGACTACTCGTTCTGGCGCGTGTACGACGAGCGCGGCCAGCCGGTGAAGTCCGACAAATACTTCAAGCTCGACGACGACGGCCTCAAGGCGGGCGATCCGGTCTTCGTGGTGGGCAACCCGGGCAGCACGAGCCGCCTCCAGACCGTCGCCGAGCTCGAGTTCCGGCGCGACGTGAGCGACAAGGGCGTGCTCAAGTTCCTCGAGAACCGGATGGCCGTCTACAAGGCCTACATGGACACCCACCCGAGGGAGACGCAGGAGCTCGACCTGATCGACAAGTTCTTCAGCGCGTCGAACAGCCAGAAGGCGTACGCAGGTCAGCTCGGCGGACTCGCCGATCCGGTCATCCTGACGAAGCGGCTGCGCGCGCAGCAGGCGTTCCAGGATTCACTCTCGACGCCGGCGCGCGTCAGGGAGTTCGGCGGGCTGATCGCCCGGCTGGCCGAGATCCAGAAGGAGAAGACGCCGCTGGCGGCCGGGTTCGGGTCGTTGCTCGCGCTCAGCAACGAGGACTTCGAGTCGTCCACGCTGGCGCGGGCCTTCCTCGGCTTCCAGTCCTTGAACGCGATGCGGGCCGGTGGTCCGGAGGCCGGGGCCGCGATCCGCAGCCGTTTCCGGGCGATCCACTCCAAGCCGCGTGAACTCGAGCAGGCGCTCCTGGCCGCGCGCCTCCAGGAGTTCTCCGACAACTACGGCAACGCCACTCCCTGGGTGCAGCAGATCCTCAAGGGGAAGACCGCGCAGGATGCCGCGGGCGACATCCTCACGCGCACCGTCTTGTTCGACTCGGCCACCGCGATCGCGGCGGTCGAGGGTGGCTCGCTGAGCCCGTCCGATCCGGCCGTGGCGGTGATCACCGCGCTCCTGCCGACCTTCGGCGCGTTCCAGACGATGCTCGGCGAGACGGGACCCGAGGAGGAGCGCATCTCGGCGAAGCTCGGGCGGGCGCGCATGGAGATCTACGGCACGTCGATGCTGCCGCCCGACGCGACGTTCTCGCTGCGCGTCGCGGACGGCGTGGTGAAGGGCTATCCGTACAACGGGACCGTGGCGCCGGCGTTCTCGACCTTCCACGGTTTCTACGACCGCCACTACGGGTTCCAGACGGAGTACGCGGCCGACCCGTCGAAGTCGCCCTGGGCGCTGCCCGCGAAGTGGACGCCGCCCCCCGCGGGCCTCGACCTGAGCACGGAGATGAACTTCGCGTTCACCGCGGACATCATCGGCGGCAACTCGGGCTCTCCGGTGCTCGACAAGGAGCTCGAGGTAGTCGGGCTCGTGTTCGACGGCAACATCGAGAGCCTCCCGGGCGATTACATCTACCTGCCCGAGCGGAACCGCGCGGTGGCCGTGGACATCCGCGGCATCGTCGAGTCGCTCGACAAGGTCTACGGCATGCAGGGCCTCGTGAACGAGCTCCGGACGGGCGAGATCATGAAGTAGTCGGGCGCTCCCTCGGGAGCCCAGGGGGCCGGCCGCAGCGCAGCGGCCGGCCCCTTTTCTTGCGGCGCTGCGCGAAGCGCCCCCTCGCTTGACCCGTTT
>CAMCNM010000064.1 GCA_945876015.1 Gemmatimonas phototrophica | reverse complement strand
AGGTCCGGGGCGCGCGTGACCGGAGCCACCGTGCATTTCGTGGACGAGCGCTACGACGAGGGCTCGATCCTCGCGCAGTGGCCGGTTCCGGTCCGCCCGGGCGACGACGCCGCCGAGCTGGCGGCGCGTGTCCTCGCGGTGGAGCACCTGCTCTATCCGCTCGCGGCGCAACACCTCTGCCGAGCACTTGCGGCGGGGGTCGAGCCGGCGCCTCTTGCGCCGCCCGGCGGGGCGTACTCGCTAACCGAGGGCATCGACCAATCGCATCTCACCCATCTGACCCAGGGAGCTTTCCGTTCTCCATGAGCAAGGCGCGCAGGGCACTGTTCAGCGTCACCGACAAGACCGGCATCGTGGAATTCGGGCGCGCTCTCGTGGAGCGGGGATGGCAGATCCTTTCGACCGGCGGCACCGCGTCCTCCCTGCGGGAGGCGGGCCTGGCCGTCACCGACGTGGCCGAGATCACCGGTCACCCGGAGATGCTGGATGGGCGCGTGAAGACGCTCCACCCGGCGGTGCACGCGGGCTTGCTCGCGCGCCGTGAGAACGCGGACGACATGGCCGCGCTCGAGAAGCACGGCTACGGCGAGATCGACCTGGTCGCGGTGAACCTGTACGCCTTCCGCGAGACGGTCGCGAAGGGGAACGTCCCGGTCGCGACCGCGATGACCAAGGTGGACATCGGCGGGCCGACCATGATCCGCGCCGCCGCAAAGAGCCACAAGAGCGTCTACGTGGTGGTGGATCCCGCGGACTACGGCCGCGTGCTCGAGTCCCTCGACGCGGGCGGAGACGGCGCCGCGCTCCGACAGGAGCTCGCCGCCAAGGTGTTCCGTCACACGAACGAGTACGACGGCGCGATCGCGGACTACCTGGAGAGCCAGAGCAAGGCCGCGCTGCCTGCCGCCACGGCCGAGCCGGGCGACCAGTTCGCGGTCACCCTCACACGGAAGCAGTCGCTCCGCTACGGCGAGAATCCCGACCAGAAGGCCGCGTTATACACGTATCCCGGCTCCTCCGACGGCCTGGCCGGGATCGAGCAGCTGCACGGGAAGGAGCTCTCGTACAACAATTACCTGGACCTGGACGGAGCGCTGCTCTGTCTCTCGCCCTTCGCATTCTCGCCGCGCCCGGCCGTGTGCATCGTGAAGCACACGACGCCGTGCGGTCTCGCGATCGCGGACACCCTGCTCGATGCGTACAAGAAGGCACTCCGCACCGATCCGACGAGCGCGTTCGGCGGCATCATCGCGGCGAATCGCCCGATCGACAGAGCCACCGCCGAGGTGATGGGGGAGCTGTTCGTCGAATGCATCGTCGCGCCGCGTTACGACGCGGACGCGCTCGAGGTGCTCCAGAAGAAGAAGAACGTCCGCCTGCTCACGTATCCCGGGATTCCTGGTGCGCTCGAGAACGAGCCCAAGGACGGCGCCTGGTCCAGGCTGGCCGAGGCGGACCGCGCGTCCGGGCGGTTCCTCGCGGAGCAGGGAAGACGCCCGCTCGCGTTCTCATACCGCAGCGTATACGGCGGGCTGCTCGTGCAGTCCCCCCCGACCCCACCGTTCTATGCGGAAGGTGACGCGGGATGGACCGTCGCCTCGCGTCGCCCGCCTAACGAGACCGAAGCGGACGACCTCCGCTTCGCCTGGGCGGCGGCTTTCGGCGTGAAGTCGAATGCGATCGTCCTGTGCAAGGATGGAGCGACGCTCGGGATCGGCGCGGGCCAGATGAGCCGGGTGGACTCGTCACGCATCGCTGTGCAGAAGGCGGCGGACTCGAAGCTATCGATCGAGGGAGCTGTGCTTGCCTCCGACGCTTTCTTCCCGTTCCGCGACGGGGTGGACGCCGCGGCCGAGGCGGGGGTGACCGCGATCATCCAGCCCGGCGGGTCCGTTCGGGACGAGGAAGTGATCGGCGCGGCGAACGAGCACCAGATCGCGATGGTGTTCACCGGGCGGAGGCTGTTTCGGCACTAGGAGCGGGGGCCTGGCGGCCTGTCGCCTCAAGCTGCGTTGGATCCCTCGCTCCGGCTCCTTCTCTTGGCACTGGCCGAGTTGGCTCCAACGTAGGTGTCGGTCTGCGAATGGCAGTTGGGGCACAAGAAGCGAAGATTCTCTCTGCGGTTGTCCACGCGATTCCCGTTCTTGTGATCGAGCTGGAGTCGAAGCGCCCGTCCTCTCCATTCGACGATCCCGCACTCGTCACAACGTGGGATCAGCATGCCCGATCGCACCAATCGGATCGCCAGTCGCGTCATGTTCTTATACGCGCTGTTCTGGACTAGAATGCGATCGAGAGGGATGCTGATCTCGGGTCGCAGCTTCCCCTTGAGGTGTCCATTTCCGACGAAGTGGCCGATATCGGCATCGAGCCGCTCGCGATGGCGATAAAACGTGTAGTAATTCCGGCCCCGCGGAACGAGCCCGAGCTTCTCGAGGGCTTGGGCGACTGTCGTGGATCCGCGGACGGCAGCGATGAACTGCTCGTCGGTCCAACTCCGGGGCCTGGGCGCCATAGGCGACTCCGGTCGAAAGGAGCGGAGGGACGGGGACTCGAACCCCGAAGCCCTTGCGGGCGGCAGCTTTCAAGGCTGCTGACTTACCAGTTAGCCTATCCCTCCAGTTTGGATCGGCCTGCTGGAAACCTGAAGGGGTCTTGGGGCGATGTCCAGTTTGTTTCGGGTATGCTGGGGAGGTCGGGGGGTGCCAGCTCTCGTGAATTTGAATCTCGCTTCCGTTGACGCCGACAAGGTGACCGTGTGACCTCCACTCCCTCCTCGCTCCGCGTCTGCCTCGCGGCCGTGCTCGTCACGGCCCTGTCTCCCGCGTCGGCGACCGCCCAGCGGCGCGCCGAGGCCGAGGTCGAGCGGAAGAACGGCATCAGCACCTCGCGCGTCGAGCTGTACGACGGCGCCACTCCGATCATGCGCGCCGAGCGCGAGCATCGGACCGATCCGGTCCAACGCCTCGGTCTCCTGTTCCCGGGCAGGATCGTGGGACTGGACGGGTACGTCTCGGCATTCCTTGAGGACCGGGTGGACCGTACGGCGTACGGCACCGGGTTCGAGATCGGCCGCAGGATTCCGATGCTCGGCGGGAGCGTCGAACGGGACAGCATCGGATTCACGGGCCTGTACCTCAAACTGCGGCGGCCCAACGCGGAGATCGGGTTCGGCGGCGGCGACCGCGAGGGGGAGTGGATCACGCACGCGGCCTTGTATCTCAAAGGACCCCGGTGGAGCGCGGCGCTCGGCGGTGCGCGGGGGCCGGGTGGTGTGAACTTCGAGCACCTCGCCGCGACGTGGCATCCCCTCCAGCGGGGTGCTTCGCCTGGCGCTCGTCTGATCGCGGAGCGTAGGAGCTCGGACCGCTATGCGGCGGAACTGATGGTGGCCGACGGGGCGAACTTCAATCACTTCGCCGTGTGGGGCCAGTTCGGGATGGACCAGTTTCCGCACCGGAAGACGTTCGAGGCGGTGGGCGATGTGATGCGCTACGTGCGGCCGCCGACCTTTCTTCACGGGTACTCGGTGGGTCGTGGGGTCGTGACGGGCCGCTACGAGCTGCGGAACGGGGTGCGCGAGATCACGCTGGACGCGCGCGTGTTTCCAGTCCGGTTGTTTGGGCGCAACCGACGCGACGCGCGACCGGGTGTGCCCGCCTACCTGATCGACCGGGTCCTCCCCTCGATCATGCTCGGGGGCTTCCGGAAGACCCAAGCCAGGACGAACACCTGGGTGGGGGAGATGGCGTTGCCGCCGTTCAGCATCTACGCGGAGGCGCCCGCCCAGGAGGGCGCCCGTCCGTATCTGTTCTTCCAGTACCAGCAGGCCATGCCGTTCTGAGGCAGGGCCTCCCACTACGGGTGTGGGTGGGGTGCTGGCATTCGCCGCCCCTGGCCCCCACTTTGGGATCCAGAACGATCTTGAATTGCCGCAGTCCCAGCTCTTCAATCGCCGCACTTCTTCACCGGCCTCTGTGGGGGCCAAATCTCCGGAGGAACCATGAGACTTGAGCGTAAAGGGTCGGCCCTCGTGCTCGCCGCCTGCCTGGCTGTGCTCGTCGGCTGCGTAGGCGAGAACCAGGCTGCGTCGGCCGCGAATGCGGACCCGATCAGGAAGGGTGGAGATGGGCGGTACGGCGAGTACACCTCGGCGCCCACCTCCTGGTGGAAGCCGGCCCCGAATCACACGTCGCTCGAGGCGTGTCGCGGAGACGGCATGGAGACGTGCGTCCGGTGGGGGCAGGTCTCGGGCCTGGTGGCGGTGGACCCCAACCGGATCCTCGTCGGAATCACGGGCGACTTCGGTCCCCCGGAGAAGCCCACGAAGAACTACATCGTCGGCGTGAACGCCAACGGCGAGATGGTCGAGAACTGGACCCAGTGGGACACGATGGTCGCGTTTCCGCACCAGCTCTACATCAACCCCTACGATCCGGAGCGGCACATCTGGGTGGTGGACCGCGGCGGCGACCACGACGGCCTGCAGATCCACGAGCAGATCTTCAAGTTCACCAACGACGCCAAGCAGGTCGTCCTGCGGCTCCGTGACCCGAATCCGCGCCAGAGCGACGCAGAGGTGATGGCGAACCAGCCCCCCGGGCCGCTCGACTTCGGCCAGGCCTCGACCCTCGCATTCCTGCCGAACGGCGACTTCCTGCTCGGTGACGGCTACCAGAACGGCCGCATCGCCCGGTACAACGCGCAGGGTGAGCACCTCTCGGACTTCGGCACTCCCGGCGAGGGCCCCGGACAGTTCGATCTGATCCACGGCATCGCGGTGGATAAGCAGCACCGCATCTACGTCTCCGACCGCGACAACAACCGGATCCAGATCTTCCAGGAGGACGGCACGCTGATCGAGGAGTGGCCGGACATCCAGGGACCGACCGGGATCTACATCGACGACCGCGAGCACGTCTGGGTCCTATCCACGACGCTTAACGGGATCACGATGTACAACCTTCAGGGCCAGCTCATGCACCGGTTCGGTGCGTACTGCTGCACGCGCGGTGGCTTCGAGGGCGGCCTGTCGCGCCCGCACCAGATGTCGCGCGACTCGGAGGGGAACATCTACATCGCCAATTACGATCCGGGGCTCCCGGGCGTCCAGCCGGGCGGTTACGTGACCAAGTACATGCCCAGGCCCGACGCCAATCCGGAATTCCTGGTCGGCCCGCCGCTGATGCTCGAGAACTGATCGACCCTGCACGGAAGGACGAATCGGGCGGCGCCGGACGACGGCGCCGCCCGATTCTTTTTCACGCCGTCCCGAACCACCGTCGGCGCCGCGTAGCACCGAAATTGTCCTTGTCGGCCCGCAGCTCGGTCGATGCGCCGTGGAAGACCCCAGTCGGCTTGGGCCCTGAGAAGAAATCCACGTCCACGCGGCCGACCCGTCCGCCTCCGAACTCGATGTAGCACGAGCCCGCACCCGCGTTGGGTTCGGTCCGACCCGCGCCCCGGATCTCGGCGATCACCGTCGAAGCGACCGAGCGAGCGGTGCCTTCCGCGAAGACTCCCGCCTTGGGCGTTCCGGTATTCGCGAGATCACCGACCGCGAAGACCCCGGGCCATTTCGTCTCGAGCGTTCGCGGATTCACCGCCACCCAGCCGTTCTCGACCATGCCGCTGGCCTCGACCACCGACGGCACGCGGTGCTTGGGCACGCCCAGGAAGAGGTCGTAGGGTAGCTCGGCTCCGTCGTCAAGGATGGCGGTGCGGCGCGACCCGTCGAGTGCCTTCACCTTCCGGTCCGGGATGAACGTGATCTTCCGCTCCGCGAACGCGGCGATCAGCGCGGTCGAGGTGTCGGGCGAAGGCGGCACCGGCTTTCCGAAGGGGATGACGAGCGTGATCTCGCACCGGTCGCGGATCCCGCGACCCACGAGGTGGTCGTGCAGCATCAGCGCGGCCTCGCTCGGGGCAGGGGGACACTTGAACGGCGCGTCGCATACGCCGACGATCGCGTGACCCGAGGGGAAGCCGGTGAGGACGTCGCGGAGCCGAGTCGCTCCCGCCACCGAGTAGAACTCGTTGCCCCCCGTGATCAAGCCCGGGGTCGCGTCGTAGTCGTAATCGGCGCCGAGGCCGACGATCAGGTAGTCAGCCTCCAACGTCTCCTGGTCGGTGGTGACCCGACGAGCCTCCGGATCGATCGACGTGACCGTACGCTGGAGGAAGCGCACACCGGGCTTCACGATGTTGCGGTAGGGAAGCTTCACCGCGTCGGGCGTCTTCTTCCCGAACGTCACGTCGAGCTTCGAGAAACCGAAGACGAAGTGATCGCTCTGGTCGATGAGCGTCGCGTCGATCGTGTCGCCGAGAGCGTCCGAGAGGAGGGTGACGAGCTCGAGGCCGGCGAAGCCGGCGCCGAGGACCAGGATGCGGTTCTTCATGGCTCCCTTGGATGAGGCGTACGAGCGGTACGTTCGTCAGTGGAGGTCTGTGATGGCGCAAGCGCCGCATCACGGTCAGCTCACCCCGCCACGGGTGGCTCCAGGTACTTCGGGTTGCACGTTCCGTCGAAGCCGGCCTCGGCGTGCGACTTGTCGCAGAAGGGCTTGTTCTTGGACGCGCCACACCGACAGAGCGAGTAGCCACTCGGGTTGGCGGGATGGAGTTGGTTCCCGAGATGGTCGAAGAGCGGAACGTCGCCCTCGACGCGGTAGGAGCCATTCTCGCGGATCGTGATGCGGGGCTCAGCCAAGCGGTCCGCCTGCAGTGGGATTTGATGTGGTCGTGACAGACCCCCGAATCGCTCGCATGTGCCTGGAAATGCGAAAGCGGGGCCTCCCGGCGAACCGGAATGCCCCGCTCTTGCCACCTCGCGGCTTGCGAGGACTACTACTTCATCGTGTCCGCGGGCATCGGCGTGGTGCTCGGGCCAATGCTGGGAGCCGTGCTCATTCCGCCGTGTCCTTTCAGGTCTGCGCACGCCACCAGCATGTCGGCCTGCGTGACCACGATGTAGGCGGGCTCGTCGGCACGGAGATCGTCGTTGTCGAGGGTCGCCTCGGCCGTGGCCGTGGTCGCTTCCTTGTTCAGCATGAGCGTCAGAAAGTCGTCGCTCAGCTTGTGCTCTTCAGAGGTGCCCGTCGTGGGAGCCATGTCGCCCGACGGATCGTCCTTCAGGTACTGCGGGGCGATCGTGCAGTCGCCGTAGCGGATCGTCGCGTCGTAGTGCTTGTCCTCGGTCAGACCGGTCATGCTGATCTGCACCGTGGTGTTCTCCGGCGCGTGCGTCGCGGTGATGGTGCCCATCACCGTAGAGCCGGTGGCCGGAACGATCTCGATCGTGATCGGCGGCGGAGGCGGTGCCTCGGCCTGGATCTCGATGTTCGCCTGCGTCTCCTCTTCCTTCTTGGCGCACGCCACCACGACCACCGCCATCCCTACGGTCATGGCACGAGCCAGCCGTCCCTTGCTGTTCATTTTGCTCCTCCTCGAGTTTCTCACCTGCGCACCCACCGGGTGGGTCCTCCCACCCCGGGCCGTCCACGCCCGCCGAGGGCTGGCGAAAAGCAATTTCCGGGCCGATCGAGGGTCGGGTTCAGCGGAGGCTCCCCGGTCACTAGATTGGGATCGTTGATGCTGCTATTCCTGCACTTACCGAGGAGCGGCTGGTGAGCATCTGGGCCCGGAAGAAGACGGTTCCCGTGCGCGTGGACCGGGTGACCGTCGGGGGAGCCAACCCCGTGGTGGTCCAGTCAATGACCAACACCGACACCGCCGACACGGCCGCGACGGCCGCCCAGGCGGCTGAACTCGCGCTCGCGGGGAGCGAGCTGGTCCGGGTCACGGTGAACAACGAGGAGGCGGCCCGGGCCCTCCCCGAGGTCGTCTCTCGCATGAACGACGCGGGAGTGGATGTACCGATCGTCGGCGACTTCCACTACAACGGCCACCTTCTCCTCACGAAGTATCCCGAGTGCGCCAAGGCGCTCGCCAAGTACCGCATCAATCCCGGCAACACCGGTACCAAGCATCGGGATACGAACTTCTCGGCGATCGTCCGTGTCGCCATCGAGTACGGGAAGCCGGTACGGATCGGGGTGAACTGGGGCTCGCTCGATCAGCGTCTGCTGACCGAGATGATGGACGCCAACTCGCGCCTCCCCGACCCGCGCGACGCGCAGGAAGTGCTGCTCGAGGCGATCGTCGAGTCGGCGATCCGCTCGGCGGCCCTCGCCGAGGAGGTGGGGATCGGGCACGACCGGATCATCCTCTCGGCCAAGGTCTCGTCGGTGCCGGACCTGATCCGCGTCTACCGGATGCTCTCCTCGAAGACCGATCTGCCGCTCCACCTGGGGCTGACCGAAGCGGGGCTCGGGATGAAGGGGATCGTGGCGACGACGGCGGCGCTCTCGCCGCTCCTGATGGACGGGATCGGCGATACGGTGCGCGTCTCGCTCACGCCGCGCCCCGGTGGCGACCGGACCGAGGAGGTGCGCGTCGCGCAGCAGGTGCTCCAGAGCCTCGGCATCCGGAGCTTCGAGCCGCAGGTGACGTCGTGTCCTGGCTGCGGGCGTACGACCAGCACGTTCTTCCAGGAGATGGCCGAGGACATCACCGGCTACATCCGCGCGAAGATGCCGGAGTGGCGCGCGCTCTACCCAGGCGTCGAGTCACTCGACGTGGCGGTGATGGGGTGCGTGGTGAACGGGCCGGGGGAGAGTCGGCACGCGAACCTGGGGATCTCGCTACCGGGGACGGCCGAGGATCCAAAGGCGCCCGTCTACGTGGACGGGGAGCACGTCACCACGCTCAAGGGCGAAGGGCTTGTCGAGGACTTCAAGCGCATCCTCGACGACTACGTGGAGCGGCGCTACGGAGCCGCGGCCGAGCCGCCGCTGGCCTAGAGGTTGAGCCAATAGTCGAACTTCAGCACGAACACGTTGTCCGCGCTCGCGTCGAAGATCGAGCGCGCGGCGCGTGAGAAGTCGAAGTCGCCGTTGGTCTGCGTTCCCTCGCGGCGCTGCTGCCACACCAGATAGAGCGTCGATCCCGGCCGGTACTCCCACCGCAGCACCGCGT
>CAMCNM010000063.1 GCA_945876015.1 Gemmatimonas phototrophica | reverse complement strand
CGCGCCTGCACCGACTTCTTGGGAGCCCCGGTGACCTCGAGCGCGAATGCGACGTTCTCGAGCGCGGTCCGCCCCGGGAGGAGGCGGAAGTCCTGGAAGACGTATCCCACCTTCCTGCGCACCTTCCACACGTCCCGGTCCGGGATCTTCGAGGACGAGTAGCCGCACACCAGCACCTCGCCCTGGGACGGGCGATCGATCATGTGGATGAGCTTGAGCATGGTCGTCTTGCCCGAGCCCGAGTGGCCGGTGAGGAAGACGAACTCTCCCTTACGGACGCGCAGGGTGACGTCCTGGAGGGCGAAGCCCCGCCTGGGAAATTCCTTCGAGACGCCGGTGAGCTGGATCAAGGGCAGAGCGGGGGGCGAGACGTACTGAGCCAACGGCGAAAGATTATCTACGCTCCCGTGGGCTGTCAAAACGATTCTCGGCGAGTTGCACCGCGAGTCGCAAAGCGGTGAGCATCGATCCGGGGTCTGCCCGGCCGGTGCCGGCGATGTCGAACGCGGTGCCGTGGTCGGGCGAGGTGCGCACGAACGGAAGGCCGAGCGTGACGTTCACGCCGCCGCCGAACGCCACGGTCTTGAACGCCGCCATCCCGACGTCGTGGTAGGGGGCGACCACCGCGTCGAACTCGCCGTCGAGCGCGCGCTTGAACACCGTGTCGGCGGGCAGCGGCCCGGTCGCGCGCACGCCGTGGGTCGCCAGCCGCGCGAGCGCCGGCCGGTAGACCCGCGCCTCCTCGTCGCCGAACAGTCCGTCGTCCGACGCGTGCGGGTTGAGGGCGCACAGGCCGATCCGCGGCTCGGCGATCTTCCACCCGGCGCGGAGGCCGTCGCGCAGCAGGAGGGTCTGCTCGACGATCAGGTCCTCGGTCACCAGGTCGGGGACTGCGCGGAGGGCGTGGTGGGTCGTGGCGAGCAGCACGCGGAGCGGCGCGCCCAGCGCGGTCTCCTCGGACGCCATCAGCATGCCGACGGCGGTTGCGTGCGCGAGCTCCTGGAGCATCTCCGTGTGGCCGGTCGCGCCGAAGCCGGCGCGCGCGAGGGCGGGCTTGTGGATCGGCGCGGTCACGAGCGCGCGCACGGATCCCGCGAGGGCGAGCGCGACCGCCTGGTGGATGGCGGCTCCCGCGACCCTGCCGGCGCCTTCCTCGGAGCCGTCCCAGGGTCCGACATCGTGATAGGAGGCGAGGCCGGGATCGCTGTCCCGGGGGCCGAGCAGAACCAGCTCGACGTCGGGCCGCTCGGCGCGGAAGGCGCGCACCGCGGCTTCGGTCACCTCGGGCCCGATCCCCCTGGGATCGCCGAGGGTGATCGCGACCGCCGTCATCCTGCTAGAGCATCTTCTTGATGAACGTCTTGGCGCGGAGTCCGTCCACGATGCGCTCGATCAAGCGCTGCTCCCTGATCTGGGCCTCGATCTGGGGGCGGAGCTCCTCGAACGTGTACTGACCGGCTGGCTTCACCTCGACGACATGGATGATCACCCAGGTCGTCGCACCGCGCAGCGGGTACGAGAACGGTCCGACGACATCGCCCTTCTTCGAGCCGGCGAGAGGCTGCTGCCACTCGAGCGGGAGCGCCTGCGCCATCTGCTCGCGGGGGATGGGGCCCAGCGAGTCGGGGACCTCCACGTCGAGCTGCGCCTTGTACTGTGTGACCAGCGAGGCCATGGTCTCGCCCGCGCGCACCCGGGTGGCGATGTCGGTGGCGGTCGCGAGGGCGCGATCGTCGGCGGCCTGGCCCGACTCGGGGCGGAGCAGGATGTGGCGCGCGTTGACCTCACCCGGGCGGGTACGATCCACCTTGATGATGTGCCATCCGAACTGCGTGCGGACCGGCTCGCTGACCTGGCCCACCGGTGAGCGGAACGCCACCTCCTCGAACTCCTTCACCATCGACCCGCGCCGGAACCAGCCAAGGTCGCCGCCGCCCTCGGCCGAGCCGTCCGCGCTGTACTTCTTCGCCAGCTCGACGAAGTCCTCGCCGGCGCGCAGCCGCGTGACGAGGCTGTCGGCCTGACTCTTGGTGGCCGCCCAGACCGAATCGGACGGGGAAGGGGTGACCACGGCCTGCCTGAGATAGACCAGCTCGGGATGCGTGGCGGAGGCCCCCTGCGCCTCGAACATCGCGCGCATCTCCTCTTCGGGCACGACGACCTGACCCGCGGTGCGCATCTGCGAGCGGAAGAAGAGCTCCTGGATCTGATCGACCCGGATGCGATGCCTGAGCTGCTCGCGGTATTCCGCCTGTGTCATCCCTTGCTGGATGAGCGCCTGCTGGAACGGGCCCGGTCCTCCCAGCCTTTCGGCGGTCTGGGTGAGCATGGTCTCGACCCGGGAGTCGATCTCTTCGTCGTCGGGCACGACCAGCGTGTCCCGGGCGGCGGCCTGCAGGACTAGGAGCTGTTCCACCAGCCTGTCGAGCGCCTGCTCCTGGATGCGCGCGACCGCGGTCGGATCGGTCGGGAGCTTCTCGCCCTGAGCCTCGAGCACCGCGAGGTATTCCTGCAGCTCGGTGAGGGTTACGACCGAGTCGCCCACCACGGCAACGATGCGTTCGACCAGATCGGCGCGCGGCGCGGGAGTATCCTGGCCCGCTACTCCGGCCGGTGCCAGCAGGACCCCACCGAGAAGGAGGACGGACAGGAGGTGGCGGAAGCGAAGCATGGCTCTCCGTTGCGCTCGCCGCGCCCCACTGGGGCACGACGGTGATGAGGAAGGGGCCGGGAGCGCCGCGATGCGGCGGTTCCCCGGCCCCGTCGTTTCTAACCGGTCTCGCGGGAGGGGTTCCCCCCCCGAAACGATTTCCGGCCGGCTACCTGGACGGCTATCTGGACGGGGTCTCGGGCGCCGCTCCTGCCGCGGCCGAGTCCATCGGCATCGGCATCGACGGCGGCATGAGCGCCGGGTTCGTGCTTCCACCGCGCGCGGCCGTCACCTGAGCGACCACCTGCTGGACCCCGTCCTCGAAGACCTCCGCGTCGGCGTCCTGCCGGAGGGCGAAGGAGACCGGACCGAGCGGGATGACGTCGCGCTGGCCCTGGATGATCCCCTGGAGGATCGAGGCGACGGTGCGGTCGATCGCGGCCTTCTGGCTCTCTCCGGCGGTCGGCTGGATCCCGATGAGGCCGAGCTGCCGGGCGGCGTCCACGAAGCTCGTCCGGAGCTCGGTCTTCATCGAGTCCTGGCGCGTTGCGTTGGGCAGGATGCCGGCCCGCCTCGCTTCCTCGATCAGCATCTCACGCTGGGCCAGCGCCTTCACCAGGTTGTCCACGATCTGCTGGTCGGTGGCCTGCTGGACCTGGGCGCGGTACTGCGGCTCGCGCGTCTGCATGAACGTGCGCAGCTCGCCCACGGTGAGTGCGCCTCCATCGTACTTGGCCAGGGTCCGGCTGCCGCCCCGGAAGCCGAGCTTCGCGAGCGGGTTCGCGGCGATGTCGCGCACCATCGTCGCGGCGCCGTCGTCGATCTCGAGCTTGCCCTTGTCCATGATGGTCGCGACGTACATCGACTCTGCGGCGACCATGCGCTCCTCCTGCATCGCGATCCGGAACTGCACGCCCAGCGAGTCGAACGAGGGCTGCTCCTTCTCGTCCACGCGGATGATGTGGAAGCCGTAGGGCGTGACGACGAGGCCGGAGAGCTCGCCGGGCTGGAGCGCGAAGGCGGCGGAGTCGAACGAGGCCACCATCTGGCCGCGGTCGAAGAAGCCGAGGTCGCCGCCGTTCGCGCCGCTGCCCGGGTCCGCGCTGAACTGCTTGGCGAGCGGCTCGAAGCTCTCGCCCGCCTTGAGCCGAGCGAGAAGGGCGTCGGCGAACCTCTGCGTGCTGTCGCGCTGCGCGGGAGTAGCTCCTTCGGGGGGAGAGACCAGGATGTGCCGCGCGCGCACGCGGGTGCCCGGAGCGTCCTGGTTGAAACGGGCCAGCACGTCCGCCTCGGAGATCGCGGTGTCGGGATGCACCGTCGAGTCACGCAGCGCGACGATCATCTCTCCTTCTTCCTGCTGGAGGATGATCGGGTCGAGATCCACGTTCGCGAGAGTGGAATCTTGCGACGCGGCTTCCGCCAGCAGCGTGTAGTCGATCCAGAGATCCGACAGCGCGAGCACCACCTCGGACTGAGGAGGGAGCTGCGGCTGCGACGCGATCAAGCTGGTGGCCTGGGACACGGTGAACTCGTGGCCCTTGGCGCTCGCGACCAGGGGGCCTGACGCGCCCCGGTCGCACGCGGCGACGAGGACGAGAACGGTCAGGGTCGACCAGCGCATCGCTTTCATCAATGAACTCCATCTCGGGGCGGGGCATCCCGCCGTTATGTGCCATACGTTCGTCTACCCTGCCGCGCGGCTCTCCAGCAGCGCGGCGAGCGCCTTCACCAGCGTTCCCGTGAGGGGGAGGGGTCCGACCTGACGGAGCTCCAGGGAGAGAGGCGACATGCGCTTCACCTCGACCTCCACCTGGCGATCCCGCAGGGGCTTCTCCAGGACGGTGAGGCGGGGAACCACCCCCGCCCTGAAGGTCACGCGCGCGACCCGGTCCCGAACCGTGATGCGCTCGATCCCGAGGGAGCGTCCGAGGAGCCGTAGGGTCCCCTGGTCGAGCAGCCGCTCCACCTCCGGAGGCAGCGGACCGAACCGGTCCGCCAGCTCCTGCCTCATGCCTTCCACCTCGGCGTGCAGCCCGATCCGTGAAAGGCGCCGGTAAAGATGCAACTTCTGGCCTGGATCGGAAATGTACCCCTCCGGGAGGAAGGCCGACCCGCCCAGCGCCACCTCGGTCTCCGGGTGCTCCTCCGTCCCTCCCTTCTCACGGAGCTTCTCGACGGTCCGCTCGAGCAGGCGGAGGTAGACGTCCAGCCCGACCGCGTGGGCGAACCCGGACTGGTTGGCCCCGAGCAGGTTTCCCGCGCCGCGCAGCTCGAGGTCCTTCAGTGCGACCGAATAGCCGCTCCCGAGCTCGGTGTAGTGCTCCAGCACCTTGAGCCGCCGCTCGGCGTCTTCGGGGAGGTTCTCCGGGACGATCAGGTAGCAGTAGGCCCTCCGGTCGCTCCGGCCGACGCGACCGCGGATCTGGTAGAGCTGGGACAGGCCGAACCGCTCCGCGTGATCGACGATCAGCGTATTCGCGTTGGGAACGTCGAGCCCGTTCTCGATGATGGCCGAGCACACGAGCACGTCCACGCGTCCCTCGACGAATCCCTCCATCGCGTCGTCCAGCTCGCTGGGGGTCATCTGGCCGTGCGCGACCTCGATGCGCGCGGTGGGCGCGAGGGTCGAAATGCGGTCGGCGGCGACCTCGATCGACTCGACCCGGTTGTGGAGGAAGAACACCTGGCCCCCGCGGTCGAGCTCGCGCGCGATCGCTTCGGAGACGATGTGGTCGTTCCACGGAACGAGGTTGGTGATGATCGGCATCCGGTCGCGCGGCGGCGTGCGGATGAGCGTGAGATCCCGGATCCGGCTGAGCGAGAGGTAGAGCGTCCTCGGGATCGGCGTGGCGGTGAGCGTGAGCACGTCCACCGAAGCGCGCAGATCCTTGAGCCGCTCCTTGTGCTTGACGCCGAAGCGCTGCTCCTCGTCCACGACGACGAGTCCGAGATCCTTGAAGTGGACGTCCGGGGAAAGCAGGCGGTGCGTGCCGATAATGATGTCCACCTCGCCCTTCGCCACCAGGTCGAGGATCGCGCGCACTTCCTTGGCCGAGCGGAAGCGCGACAGCGCGGCCACGCGCACCGGATAGTCCGCGAGGCGCTCCTCGAAGGTGTGACGGTGCTGCTCGACCAGGATCGTGGTCGGCGCGAGCACCGCGACCTGCTTGCCGTCCTGGACCGCCTTGAACGCGGCGCGCACCGCGATCTCGGTCTTGCCGTAGCCGACGTCGCCGCATATCAGCCGGTCCATCGGCCGCGCCGATTCCATGTCGCGCTTCACGTCTTCGGTGGCGAGCCTCTGGTCGGGCGTGTCCTCGTACAGGAAGGAGGACTCCATCTCCTTCTGCCAGCGTCCGTCGGGCGAGAAGGTGAACCCGGGCGCCGACTCGCGGCGCGCGTAGAGCTGGAGCAGCTCGGCGGTCATCTGCTCGATCGCGGCCTCGGTCTTCCGGCGCAGCGTCTTCCAGCGCTTGCCGCCGATGCGGTGCACCTCGGGCGGCTCGGAGTCCTCGGTCGCCCCGACCCAGCGCTCGATCAGATCCAGCCGATAGACCGGCACGCGCAGGATCTCGGCCCCCGCGTACTCGATCGCGAGCGACTCGATCTCCGTGCCGCCCACCGTGATGCGCTGGAGCCCCACGAACCGTCCGACCCCGTGGTCGAGGTGGACCACGTAGTCGCCGGGGGTGAGCTGGGCGAGGCTCTCGAGGGCGACGGCTCCGCGGAAGCGCCGGCCGCGGCGGAGCCGGCGCGAGCGGCGGAAGATCTCGTGGTCGGTGAGGACGCGGAGCAGGGGATTGGCCGACTCCAGCACGAAGCCGCCCTCGAGCGAGCCCACCATCACCTGCGCGCCGGGGGGCAGCTTTCCGCTCTTGCCGCCGAGGATCTCCTCCAGCCTTTGCGCCTGTCCGTCGTTGTCGCACAGGAGCAGCGTGCGCTGTCCGAGCGCCTGGCCCTCGCGCAGCAACGCCTCGAGGCGCTTCATGTTGCGCTCGATCGCAGGAGGCGGCTCGGACCCGAGCGAGAGATCGCCGCCGCCCTGCTCCTGGATCACGAGGAGCGGGAACGACGCGAGCGCGCGCTCGGCCTCGGCAGGGTCGAGGAAGAGCGAGCCCGGATCCGCCGCGGCGTGACCCTGCTCGAGCAGCTCGGCGTGGAAGCGCTCCACCTGCTCCCAGGTGCGGCGCAGGGCGGTGCCCCAATCGAGGTCGCCGAGGCGAACCAGCATCGCCTCGCGCGGAAGCAGATCGAGGAGCGAGTGCGAGGCCGTCGCGCCGACCTTGTCGTCGTCGCTCCGGAAGTCCACGGGGAGCACGTGCGCCGAGGTCAGGTCGCCGGTCGAGCGCTGGTCCAGGATCTCGAAGCTGCGGATCGACGAGACCTGATCGCCCCAGAACTCCACCCGGATCGGCTCGGTCGATCCGAACGAGAAGAGGTCGAGCAGGCCGCCGCGCACCGCGTACTGGCCGACCTCTTCGACCAGCGCGACGCGCTCGAAGCCCCGCTCCTCGAGCGCGGCCACCAGCTCGGCGAACCCCTCTTCCTGGCCGACATTGATCGTGAGGCGCAGCCGCGCGAGGCGATCGGGCACGGGAGCGCGCTCCTGCAGCGCGCGCAGCGTGGTCACGAAGAGCCGGGTGCGGCCCGAGAAGAGCGCCTCGACCGCCTCGACCCGGAGACCGCCGATCTCGAGGTGGGGCTCGGACGACTCGTAGGGGAGAGCTTCGCGCTGGGGATAGAGCGCGGAGGCCGACTCCCCGAGCAGCGTCTCGAGGTCGGCCTCGGCCGCCGCCGCCGCGGCCGGATCGGGCGTGATCACGACGAGCACGCGATTGGTGCGGCGGTGCAGCGCCGCGATAAGCGCGGTGCGCGCGGACGCGCGCGCGTCTCCTACCGTGAGGGACGCCCCCGGCAGGGGAAGACGCGCGACCAGTGCACGGACGGGGGCACAGTCTTCCAGCGCATCCAGGATGGCGTTCGGCGAGCCGTAACCCGAAGCGGTCATCCCGTCGCGGTCATCTCCCTGGTGGGCTCGCCTTCCGCAGGCCGCGCGTCCCACCGGGCCGCCTTGTGGGCGCCGCTGGCGGCGACGAAGCTCTCGACCACGAGCAGAATGAGCGCGAGCGCGATCAGGAGGCGCCCGAGCTCGTCGCCCTGGCGGCTGCTGAACACGGAGCCGGCCCACTGGGTCGAGTCGGTGAAGATGCGGACGTCGGCGCCGAACGCCTGGGTCACGACGACGGTTTCGACCGGATCGAGCAGCGACTCGCGCACGGGCGGATTCACCGCGAGCGCGTCGATCACGCTGTCGCCGTCCAGCACCCGGTAGATGCCCGCTTCGCGCGTCGGGCGGAAGTCGAGCGAGGCGTCCACCGGATGGCGCGTTCCATCGGGCGTCTCGATCTCGGTCGCCGCCGACGGGAGCGAGAGCGGGGTGCCCGCTTCGATCGCCCGCGCCCCGGACTGGGATCCCGCCGTCGAGACGAGCCACTCGAGCAGCGGCACCATGTACGCGGACACGGGGAGGTTGGTCGCGGCGGCGTCGATCGCCGAGCCCACGAGGCGGTACGCCCCCGGGCCGGTCCGCCCGCGCACGAGCCACGGCGATCCGTCCTCGAGGCGCGCGAAGACTTCCGCGCCGCCGGTCGATCCCTCACCGACCAGGCGATACGAGGTGGTGACGCGCACGTCGTCGAGCGCGAGCGGAAGCTTGTGCTCGCCGATCCGCGCCTGTCCCTGTCCGGCGAGCGCCTCGTAGCGCCAGGGGATGCCGGCCTCCGCGAGCTGGCGATTGAGTCCCGGAAGGAGACCCGGGTCGGTGGGTGGGATCACGACCACCGTGCTCCCGTTGCGCACCGCCGAAGCTCCGTCGCCGCCCACCGCGAGCACGACGTCCGCGGCTCCCGTGGTGCGCTGGATCCGGCCACCGTCCTCGAGCACACCGACCGCCTGATCGAGGAAGAACGGGACCGGCCCACGGATCGCGACCGAGGGCGGTGGCTTCACCGCGAGCACGAACCAGCGGCGATCGTCGCCGCCGAGCGCGTCGGGGTCGGTCTCCACGTAGCCCGCGGCCCAGCCCTCCGGGAACGGACCGAACGGAAGCGCCGCGGCGGTTCCGGGCGGCACGCGCGTCGCGCCGCGGATCCGGTCGTCCACCACGAGACGGAGCGGCGCCTCGGCCGTGTCTCCGCCGATGCCCGCGGTCAGATCGGTGCGCCGCCCCGCGACCGGCGGCAGGCCGCCGCCGATCAGGAGGCTCCCCAGGTAGCGGTTGATCGGCGGCGCATCGCCCGGATGGAAAACGAGCACGGGCACGGTCGGCGGAGGGCTGGCTCCGGCCGCCGAGAACGCGGTCGCCTGGAGGTCGCTGAGCACCTGCACCTCCGCGGCGGGGAGACCAGCCTGCTGCACGAGCGCGGCCGCCTGCCGCACGGCGGT
>CAMCNM010000062.1 GCA_945876015.1 Gemmatimonas phototrophica | reverse complement strand
CCCCGCGCGGTCGTCTCCACCTCATGCTCGCCGTGGTTGACGGACGGCTCGACGCGTCGTCGCACGCCTTCCAGCTCCACATCGATCGGTGCGTGGGATGCCGCGCCTGCGAGACGGTCTGTCCGTCGGGCGTCCAGTACGGCGCGCTGCTCGAGCTGGCGCGCGAGGAAGTTGTCCGGGCGGGGGGAACCCGCTGGCACACCCGGCTGCTGCTCGCGGTCTTCGCCCGTCCGACCCTGACCCGCGTCGCGATGATCACGGCGCGCGTGGTCCGCGCGACCGGGCTGCCCGCGCTCGCGGCCAAGCGCCTGCCTTCGTGGCGTTGGCTTCGAGGGATCAGGCTCTCCGCAGGGATGCTCGCGGCGAGCGCGCGGTGGCGCGGCCTCAAGCGCGCCTCACACGAGGCCGCGGCGGGCACCGCCGTCCCCGCGGTGGTCGGAGGTGAGAAGCTGGCCGCGGCCGCCCCCCACGGCGTCGCCGCGCTTCTGCGGGGATGCGTGCAGGAGGGACTCTTCGGCTACGTGAACGAGGCGACCGCGCGTGTGCTCGGCGCGAACGGCGTGAAGGTGGTCGAAGCACCCAACCAGGTGTGCTGCGGTGCGCTCCACGCGCACGGCGGCGACCTGGAGGGAGCGCGTGCGCTGGCCCGCCGCAACATCGACGCGTTCGAGGCGGCCGGATCGGAAGTGGTGGTGGTGAACGCGGCCGGCTGCGGCGCGGCGATGAAGGATTACGGCCACCTGCTCGAGCACGACCCGCTTTACGCGGCCCGCGCGGTCCGCATGGCGGCGGCGGTGCGCGACATCTCCGAGGTGCTCGCGGATCGCGGCCCGAGGACGGGCGCCGCCGTCGGCCTGACCGTGACCGCGGACGCTCCCTGCCATCTGCTGCACGCCCAGGGTGTCGCGAAGGCGCCCGCGGCCGTGCTCGGGGCGGTTCCCGGACTCAAGGTCGTCCCGCTCCGCGCCGCCGACGAATGCTGCGGCGGCGCCGGGGTGTACGGCATGACCCATCCCGATCTCGGCGGCCGGATCGGCGCCGACAAAGTCGCCGCCGTCGCGGAGACGGGAGCCGACGTCGTGGTCACCGGCAACGTGGGCTGCGTGATGCAGATCGGAGCCGGCCTCCGCATGGCGAAGCTCCCGTGTCGGGCGCTCCACCCGGTCGAGCTCCTCGACGAGAGCTACCGGCGCGCTGGATTCTACCGCTCGGACCGGTGACGGAAGAGATCGCATCGCTGGGCGAGTCGGCCGTCGATCTCGTCGGCTCGTACCTCGCTCTGCTCGAATCGCTCGTCACGCTCGAATCCCCGTCCGGCGACGCGGAGCGGAATCTCCAGGTCGCCGCCCTCGTCCGCGCGGAGCTGGAGCGCAGGGGCGCGACGGTGGAGCGGCACCCCGCCCCCGGCCACGGCGAGCACCTCACCGCGCGCTTCCCGGGCGCCCAGTCCACGCAGCCGCCGCTCCTCGTCGTCGGTCACATGGACACCGTGCACCTGGTCGGATCGCTCGCTCGACTCCCCTTCGACGTGGACAAGCCGAACGACCGTATCAGCGGTCCGGGCGCATACGACATGAAGGGCGGGCTCGCGACGGCACTCGTCGCGCTGGACCTGATCGCACGCGCCCAGCGTCGGCCCGCGGGCGACCTCCTCTTCATCATCACGTGCGACGAGGAGATCGGCTCGCACACGTCCCGCGCGTTGATCGAGCGGAACGCGAAGGCCGCGCGTGGCGCGCTCGTGCTGGAGCCCTGCATACCAGGCGGCGCGGCCAAGACGCAGCGCAAAGGCGTGGGCAGCTTTCACGTGCGCGTGCAGGGTCGCCCGGCGCACGCCGGGATCGAGCCGGAGAAGGGCGCATCCGCGATCCACGCGCTCGTCGGCCTGCTCGAGGACGTCCGCCGCCTCGAGAGCCCCGAGAAGGGAACCACCCTCAACGTCGGAGTGATCGACGGCGGGACGCGCTCGAACGTGGTCGCCGAGCACGCGCACGCCGAGATCGACCTCCGCTTCTGGACCACCGCGGCAGCCACCTGGATGGAGCATGCGATCAAGGCGCTCACGCTCCGCGACCCAGGCTGCTCCTTGGTGATCGAAGGCGGCCTCAACCGTGGAGCGCTGGAGAGGACCGAGGCGAGCGTCGTGCTCTTCGAGCACGCGCGGGTGATCGCGGCGGCCCAGGGCTGGACGCTCGATGAGGGAGCGACCGGCGGCGCGAGCGACGGGAACCTCACCTCGGCCGTGGGATGCCCCACGCTGGACGGGCTCGGACCCGACGGCGGCGGTGCACACTCGCTGGACGAGCACGTGCGGCTCTCGGATATTGCTCCGCGCATCGCGCTGCTCGCCGGGCTGTTCCTTCGGCTCTGACGCGCCCGACCACTTCCGGAGCATCCCGCCCGTGCAGATCGAGAGAGCCGAACTCTTCCAGGTGCCTCTCGAGCTGCGCGAGCCGTTCGAGAGCAGTGCCGGCGCGGTGCACGTGCGGTCCATCCTGCTAGTCGCGCTGAGCGGCGGCGGCATCACCGGCTGGGGCGAGTGCGTCGCGGGCGAAACGCCGCACTACTCCCCGGAGACCACCGAGACCGCCTGGGCCGCGCTCACCGAAAGGCTCCTCCCGACGATCCGCGGCACCACGCTGACCGTGGACACCGAAGCCATCGAACATCACTGGACCCGCTTCCCCGGCCATCCGATGGCGAGGGCCGCGGTCGAGATGGCGATCTGGGACCTGGATGCCAAGCGCCGCGGGGTCCCCCTGTGCATCGCGCTGGGCGGTCAGCAGAAGCCGGTCGCGGCGGGCGTCAGCATCGGCCTTCAGCGCGACGACGACGCGCTGTATCGGCGCGTCGAGGGATTCCTCGAGGACGGCTATCGAAGGATCAAGGTGAAGATCAAGCCGCGCCGCGACATCATGACGCTGCGCGGAATCCGCGACAGATTCGGAAACATCCCGCTGATAGCCGACGCCAACTCGGCGTACACGATCGGGGACATGACCGTGCTGCGCGAGATGGACGATTTCATCTTGATGATGATCGAGCAGCCACTCGCGCCCGACGACTTCGACGGACACGCGCAGCTCCAGGAAAGGCTGCTCACCCCGATCTGCCTCGACGAATCGATCGTCTCGCTCGACGACGCGGAGCGCGCGCTCGATCAGGGGAGCTGCCGGATCATCAACATCAAGCCCGGGCGCGTCGGCGGGCTCGCGCGCGCCCGCGGGATCCATGACCTCTGCCGCGAGCGCGACGTCGCCGTCTGGTGCGGCGGCATGCACGAGTCCGGCATCGGCCGGGCGCACAACGTGGCTCTCGCCACCCTTCCGGGATTCACCCTCCCGGGCGACATCTCGGCCAGCCGGCGCTATTTCGAGAAGGATCTCGTCACCCCGGAATGGGAGCTCGAGGACGGATCCCTCACCCCGCTCGAGGCGCCGGGCATCGGCGTCGAGGTGGACCTCCCCCGCATCCTCGAGCTATCGGTACGGCGGAGCACAATCGGCTGACGGTCGGCACGGACCCTGCTCCGCCGCCGGTCTCCACCCGGTCTGCGGATCGGTGCGGCTGTCGCACCTCCTGAGCACCTGGCTGGTCCACGACCTCACTCACATCAGTCAGATCAGTCGGACTCTGGCGGCTCAATACCGAGAAGCGACGGGACCGTTCAGCGTGTTTCTCTCCATCCTGCGATCGGAGGCGTAGCGGGGAGCCGCGGTCCGCCGAGGGAGAAGACGGCGCCACCTACCAGGAAGCGATCGCGTCAGGGAGCGTCTCTCCGAAATACGGTCAAACGAAGGGTCATCCGGTCGTTGCCCACCTCAGCAACGCACCCGCGACATCCTGAATCGAAGAGATCTCGCCGGCCCGCCGCTCCGCGTCGTCCCCCACCACCAACCCGAGCGCGGGGTTCCGCGTGTGACCGACCCTCACGTCCTCGATATTGCCGTGATCGCTCGCCACGACCAGCACCGCGTCGCGTGGTGCGGCGGCGAGATACCCCCCCAGGAACCCGTCCACGCGCTCGAGCGCTTCGACCGCGCCGTCCGTGCCCCCACGGTGCCCCGCCACATCGGTCGCATAGTGCGCGAAGAACGTGAGGTCGTGCGCTCCGACGATGCGCGCGAGCACCGCACCGGCTTCGGCTGGCGTCACGTCGGGCAGGTTCTCGAACCCGAGGTGAATCTTCCATGCGCTGTTGGTGATCTCGCTCGCCACCGCGTCGCCGCGCACGAGGTGCTCGTCGTGACGGTCGAGCAGGCTGGCCGCGCGCGCGGCCAGCGGGGGGGCCGCGAGTCTGCGCCGGTCCCCCGGCCATCCGCGCGGATACGCGTTGGCGAAGGCCACCGTGAGCCCCGCGTCGAGTCCGCGCCGCAGGATGCTCTCCTCCTCCACCAGCGGCCTCAACGACACCGGGGTCCACGGCCCGAAGTGGCGCCCGAAGCGCTCCGCGGCGTTGACGCCCGTCAGGAGCGTGGCCTGGCCCGTGCCGCTCTGGGGCAGCCCCTCGAGGCCGAGGTTGGCGTCGAGTGGAAACGAGCGCGCTGACGAGCCGCCGAGCCTGGGCCGATCGAGCGTGGGGAGGTCGCCGAGCAGGTTCCGCAGCACCGGAAGCCGCGCGCGGAAGAACGGATTGATCTCCGGGTCGGCGACGCCGATTCCGACGCCGTCCAGGAAGAGGAGAACGACCCGCGACGGCATCAGGGCGACAAGGCCGCTCAGGGCCGCGAAGGCCGGACCGGCTCTCTGGGGACGAACCGCTCGAGGGTCCGCGATTCGCCACCGCCGGCCAGACCCGACCACCAGGAGCGGAGCGTGGAGTCGCGACCGCGCACGAGGTCGGCCAGGGAGAGAATCACGACGACGCCAAGGATCCCCCAGAGCAGCCCCGCCAGTCCGGGGCCTCGGCTCCTGGCCATCGTGCCGCCTACTCTGCCGATCGCAGCCCGACGGTGATGGTGACGCCGACGTGTCCCATGTCGGCGCGCTCACGCAGGCCCTCGCGGATGCGCGGCTCGAGCTTTTTGTAGCTCGCCAGCACACCGGTGCGGAGCGATGCGCGCAGCACCTTCATCGCGTTCACGTCCGGGCGACTGGTGCGGGTCTCGCGCTTCTGATCCGCGACCTGCTCGGGCTTCACGTCGAAGGGAACGACGCCGACGTCGTCCGGGCGCTGATGGTCGAGATACTGCACGCTCACGCTCACGTCGCCGTGCGCGTGGTGGTGGTGCAGATCGCCCACCGCCTGGAACCGGGCGGCCAGGGGACCGATCTCCTGGCTCTGGGCAACCCTCATGTAGGTGCGCTCGACCAGCCGGAAGATGCGCCGCATCCGCTCCGGGTTGGTCGCATCCACATCGGGGACCTCGGTATCCATCTCGCGGACGCTCGCCTGGAGATCGGTTCCGGAACGCGGAGCGTCTGACTCCCTGCTGCGCGCCCGGTCGATGTTCTCGAGGATGCGGTCCGGATTGGTCCGGAAGCCCATACTGCCTCCCACGCGATCGTGAATGTTCGGGGCCTCAGGATACAGGGGGCGGCAGGGGCAGCCAAGGCCTGGGAGGTTTCCGGGGGCTCCCCCGGGGCGGTATCCTGGAGCCACCGGGGCCCTCTGCCCCCTTCCCGCGACCCGTTTCCGGGCAAATCCCCCGGTCGGAGAGCTCCCTGATGGCCTGCCGGCCCCTTATGCTCCTCGCCGCGGCCTTTCTGGCCGCCTGCGCCGGCCCCGCGGCGGTGGCGCCCGTGCCCCGCCCCCCACTGGCCTATCGCACACCCACGCCGCCCACAGCCGAGTATCTGGTGGGTGACACCGCCCAGGTGGACCTGCAGGCCGCCGGCCAGAAGTTTCCCCTGAAGCTCGCCGCCTCGTCGCATTGGCGGATGGAGTTCCGGGACACCGCGGACGACCGACTGACCGTCACCGCGAGCCTGCTCGACCTCGCCGCGCGTGTCAGCAACCCGATGACCGCGGATCAGACCGCCGACGAGAGCTCGGTCTCGGGCGCGGTCGTGTTCACGCTCGATGCTCGGGGCAACTCGACGATCGTGAGCCTGCCCACCTCGTCGGCTCCCGCCGCCGCGCAGTTCGTGAGCGGCGCCGCGATCGCGTACGCCGTCTTCCCCGCCCTCCCGGACCGCACCGTCGCGCCGGGCGACAGCTGGTCGGACACGCTGAGCTTCAACGAGGGGACCGGGGCCGGAACCAACGTCCGCTCGGTCATGACCTACACGGTGGTGGGAGACACCCTGCTGGGCGGAGCGAGCTACCTCCTGGTCCGGACCACCGGAACTTCGGAGCAGGCGACCAGCGGAGAGGTCTCGGGCACCGACTTCAGCCAGACCGTCTCCGGAACGACCCAGGGACGGTTCCTCTGGGACACCAGGCTGGACATGCTCCACTCGCTCGAGAATCAGAGCGATCTGAGCGGCACCATGATGCTTTCGATCGTCCCGGTGCCGATGGACGTCCACGTGCGTGGCCTGCTCCGCGTCACCCGCGCCGGGAGTCCGTGATCCGGCGAATGGTCTAGCGGGGACCGAACACCAGCTCGGCGCGGGCGCCGACACGGACCCGGTTGGCGGCGAACCAACCCTTCCGGACCTCGATCACATACATCGCCGGCGCCGCGCTGTCGTGGATGTCCGTGCTCTCAGGCTCCCCCTCCTGGAGGTCGATGACCCGAAGGTCCGCGCTCAGGAAGGCGATATCGAGGGCGACGTAGGTGTCCGACATCCAGAACGAGCGGATCTCCTCGTCGGTGAACACGAAGAGCATTCCGGTCCCCTCGGGGACGCTGGTCCGGTCCATCAGCCCCTTTTCGCGCTCCTGCACGGTGCGCGCGACCTCGGCCTCGACCGTATCGGCCCCGAAGATCACCCAGGCTCTTCCCAGGGCGAGTCCACGGGGAGGCCGGGGCTCCGAGGGGGCAGTCGCCGCGACGGCCGGCTGCCGGACCGGGGCCGGGGCCTCGGGCGAGGGAGCCGGGGGAGGGTCCCCCCCAGCCCCGCATCCCGCCGCCAGGAGCACGAACACGCACAAAAGTGTGGCTTTCATTGGCTCCTCCTGTCGCCCGAACCTGTCTCGCCAACCCCCCGCATCTCGTTTATCTTAGCGCTTATACCCCCGGGCCGATTCGAGCGCACCGCCCCGACCTCGGGTGGTGGAAACCGCGAAACAACGATGCACACGCGCCGGACATGGTAGACCCCGAGCTCCTCGAAATACTGGTTTGTCCGGAGAGCAAGCAACCTCTCCGGGAGGCCGATGCCGCCCTGCTCGCCCGGCTCAATGCCGCGGTCGTGAATGGCTCGCTGCGGAACCGCGCGGGCGAGGTCGTGCGTGACTCGATGGAGGGAGGGCTGGTGCGGGAGGACGGAAAATTCGTCTACCCGGTGCGTGAAGGCATCCCGATCATGCTCATCGACGAGGCGATCGCCCTCGGCGACGTCCCGTGACCCTTCTGCCGTGAAATTTCTCAGGGGCCTGGGCCCCGCCGCGCTGGCCGTCTTTCTCTGGGCCTGCTCGGGCGAATACCCCCAGTCCAGCATCGATCCCCGGAGCGACTTCGCCGAGTCGATCCATTCGCTGTACGTCCTGATCTTCAGGATCACGCTCGTGATCCTGATCCTGATCTGGGGCATCATGGCGTACGTCATGGTGAAGTACCGCGCGCGGCCCGGGACGCCGCATCCGCGCCAGATCCACGGCCATCTGGGCATCGAGATCCTCTGGACGCTACTGCCCGCCGTGCTCGTCGTGGTGATCGCGATCCCCACCATCCAGACGGTCTTCCGCACCCAGCGCCCGCCCGGCGACGACGCGCTCATCGTGGACGTGATCGGCCATCAGTTCTGGTGGGAGTTCCGCTACCCGGACGGCGTGGTGACCGCGAACGAGCTGCACTTACCGGTAGGAAGGCCCGTCTCGCTCCGACTGCAGTCGGCCGACGTGATCCATTCGTTCTGGGTGCCCATGCTGGGCGGGAAGCGCGACCTGAATCCGGTCGTGCGGCGCCCCGAGGGCGATACGATCCCGCACAACAACTGGCTGCACTTCACGATCAACGAGGCCGGCCTCTACCGCGGCCAGTGCGCCGAGTTCTGCGGCCAGTCGCACTCCATCATGGGCGTGCGCGTGGTGGCCGAGACCGACGCCGAGTTCGAGAGCTGGAAGAACGCGTGGAGGGGCCCGACGCTTGACACCGTCCCCGCCGCCGAAGGGAACGAACCGGCCGAGGTCGCGGCGGCGGACTCCATCGCGGCGACACTCGACTCGGCCGTCGTGGCCGACGCGGGCGCCCAGGGCGGCGGCGCGGCGCGCATCGAGCTCGGCCGGCAGACGTTCCACTCGAACACCTGCACCGCGTGCCACGCGATCCAGGGGACGACCGCGGCCGGCCCGGTGGGCCCGAACCTCACGCTGCTCGGCCGACGCACCACCATCGTGGGGTGGCTCGACAACACGCCCGACAACCTCGCGCGTTGGATCACGGCGCCCCATAGCATCAAGCCCGGGGCGCTCATGCCCGGTGTCGCGGAGATGGGCGGCAACTTCCCGCCCACCAATCTGACCGAGGAGCAGGTGCGCGCCGTAGCGGAATATCTGTGGAGCCTGGGGCGCGAGCCCGGCGAGCCCGTCACGTCCTCCGGTGCGGCGGGAGGCTGACGTGGACGCCGCCCTGACCCACGCCGACCCGCATCCTCATCACGCGCACGGGGCCCACGACACGGGGCTCTGGAGCTGGATCACGACGGTTGACCACAAGCGCATCGGCGTGATGTACTTCGTCACCTCCCTGTTTTTCTTCTTCGTGGGAGGCCTCGAGGCGCTCATCATCCGCGCCCAGCTGTGGAAGCCCGAGCAGGCGCTGATCACGGCGGAGACGTACAACCAGCTGTTCACGATGCACGGTACCACCATGATCTTCCTGGTGGCGATGCCGATGGCGGTCGCGTTCTTCAACTACATCGTGCCGCTCCAGATCGGCGCGCGCGACGTCGCGTTCCCCCGCCTCAACGCGCTCTCGTATTGGATCTACTTGTTCGGCTCGCTGTTCATCAATTTCAGTTGGCTCCAGGGTGTCGCGCCCGACCGGGGCTGGACGGGCTACGCCAACCTCACCGGCCTCCAGTACTCGCCCGGCGTGAACACGAACTACTGGGTCGTCGGCCTCTCGATCCTGGGCGTCAGCTCGATCCTGGGCGGCGTGAACTTCATCACCACGATCGTGAACCTGCGCGCGCCGGGCATGAAGTTCATGCGCATGCCGCT
>CAMCNM010000061.1 GCA_945876015.1 Gemmatimonas phototrophica | reverse complement strand
CGTTGGCGCACCAGCGACCAAAGGCTCCGCTGGTGTGCTTCAGCCCTCTGGCTCGTGGAAGCGCAGTTCCGACGCGTGAGAGGCTATCACCATCTGCCCTTGCTCGTCCGAGCCCTCACGCCCAATCTCACCTCGACCACCGACGCGGCAGCGTGACCGCGTCTCTTGCGGCATCACCTGAGTTTCAACTGAACTCGGGACACACCCCCGGATCGGATCGTGAGCCAGGTCGTATCATGAGAAAGCTCCGCACGTACAACGAGGTGGGCCCCTCGGGCGAGTCCCTCGTCGAGCAGGTCGTCGCGCAGAAGAGCCGGCTCGCCGAGCGGCTCGCGAGCATCCGCTGGGTGGTCGGCGTCGCGAGCGGCAAGGGTGGGGTGGGGAAGAGCGCGCTGACCGCGAACCTCGCGGCCGCTCTCGCGAGCGCCGGCCACCGCGTCGGCGCGCTCGACGCCGATCTCAACGGGCCGTCCCTGGCGCGCATGCTCGGCGTCGTGGGAGCCCGCCTGGGCTCGAGCGAGGACGGAATCGCGCCTCCCGCGGGCGCGGCCGGCGTGAAGGTGGTCTCGATGGAGCTCTTCCAGGACGGCGCCGACGCGCCCCTGCGTTGGCGCGGCCCCGAAGCCGACGGCTGGGTGTGGCGGAACGTCTACGAGACCGGAACTCTCCGCGAGCTGATCTCGGACGTGTCCTGGGGCGAGCTCGACGTGCTGCTGGTGGACGTCGCGCCCGGCACCGACCGCATCGCCCGGCTGCTCGATCTGGTGCCCGATCCCGCGGCGCTACTGCTCGTCACCACTCCGTCCGCGATGTCGCGCCGCGTGGTCGCGCGCTCCGTTCGCCTGGTGCGGGAAGCGCGCGTCTCGAAGTTCGGGCTGGTCGAGAACATGACCGCGTGGGAGTGCCCCGAGTGCGGGGCGCGCACGGATCTGTACGAGGCGGAGGGTCCCGATCTCACGGCCGAGGGCGCGATCGAGCAGTGGGGCGCGGTGCCCTTCGATCCGCGCCTGGCGCAGACGACCGACGAGGGCAAGCCGTTCGTGCTCGCCAACCCCGAAGCCCCCGCCTCCCGCGCCATCCGCGCGCTCGCCGTGCGGCTGCTCCAGGAGATCGGGGCGTGAAGTTCCTCTGCGTCCCGTGCGACCAGGTGATGGCCTTCGCCGAGCGGCAGATCCCCGGCGACGGGACGCTCGCGGCGGTGTTCAAGTGTCCGGGATGCGAGCGCGAGATGGCGATGCTCACCAATCCCTACGAGACACAGCTCGTGAGTGGGCTCGGCATCAAGATCGGCGGCCGGACCGTGCCCGAGCAGCCGATGGAGCTGCTGCGCTCGAGCCTGGATGGCGCGCGGCCCGATGCGTTCGTCGAGTCCGAGGCAGCGGCCGTCACCCTCGCCGGGGACATACCTGTGGGTGGATCGGCCGCGGGCCGGCTCGTGTGGACCCAGGGCGGCCTCGAGCGGCTCGAGCGAGTGCCCTCGTTCGTGCGCGGCATGGTCAAGCGCATCTACGGAGACTGGGCGCGCGAGCGCGGAGTCAACGAGATGACGCCCGAGGTGATGGACCGGGCGCGCTCGGAGCTCGGCCTCGAGGGGATGTGAGCACGGAGGCCGTCGGCGCGGACGCAGATCCGTCGCGCCGGCGCAAGTTCCGCCAGGCCGCGTTCGGGTACCTCCACGTCGGCGTCCTCTACGAGGCCGCGGTGATGGCGATGGCCCGACGCGACATGCTCGCGGAGCGGCTCGGTCCGCCCTGGATCTGGCTCGTCATCGGCGCGGTCATCGTGGCCGCGGTGTTCTGGGGGCTCTGGGAGAAGCAGAGCGTCTGGACGGCACGGATCATCTGGGGGCTCGGCCTCTTCCGCCTGCCCGCGCTGATCGGCGGCGCGTTCTTCCCGCTTCCGTCCGCGCAGATCCCCGCTTCGTTCTACGTGGTCGCGCTCGGCGTCGTGCTCGTGAACCTCTGGATGCTGGCGCGCGCCGGCTGGGATCTGTGAGCGCTTCCTTGTCACAGGTAGCTACCAGTAGCTACCGTAGTCTCATGCGCGCTGTCGGAATCAAGGCCCTCAAGAACCAGCTCTCCGAGTACGTGCGGATCGCCGCCGCCGGAGAGACGGTCCTGGTCACGGATCGCGACCGTGTCGTCGCGGAGCTGCGTCCCCCGGCCGCAGGCCGGGGCGAGACACTGGCCGACGCTCGTCTTGCCGATGCCGTCCGAAAGGGCTGGATCCAGCCGAAGAGCGGTGCATCCGGACCTCCGCCGCGGGGCCCGTCCTTCGGTACGCTTGCGGCGATCCTCACCGACCTCGACATGAGCCGGGCCGACCGGGAGCGATAAGCTGGTCTACCTGGATACGTCCGTCGTGCTCCCGCACCTGGGCGCCGAAGACACCACGCCGCCTGCCGGCCTCTGGGACGAGGAGCTGATCTCCAGCCGTCTTCTCATCTACGAGACGCTCGGCCGACTGCATGCGGGCGGCCGTGGCGCGAGTCATGGGGATCAGGCCCGCGACGTCTTCCGCCGGGTCTCATTCATCGATCTGATCGAGCCGGTGGTCGGGCGCTCCGCGGATCCGTTCCCTTTCCCCGTCCGCACCCTCGACGCGCTTCATCTCGCAACCATGGCGTTTCTCGTCGAGCAGGGAGTGCCGACGTGCCTGGCCAGCTACGACAGGCGCCTTTCGGCCGCGGCGATTGCGATGGGTGTCGCGTCGTATGGCCTTTGAGCCGTCGCCGTGACGCCTGATCAGGTACGGGCCCGGGGGCTTGGTTTTATCCACCCCGGCGGCCGGGTCGCATTGCAGGACGTCGATTTCGAGGCCGGACCCGGCGAAGTGGTCGCCGTGCTCGGTCCCAACGGATCGGGCAAGACGACCCTCCTGCGCCTGCTCGCGACGGCCGCGCCCGTGCAGACCGGCGCGCTCGAGCTGTTCGGGGCGCCCGCCGACCGCGCGCCGCGCACCCGTCGTCGGCTCGGGTTCGCGGGGGACGTGCCCGTCCACGCCGACGCGCTCACCGCGGCGGAGAGCGTCGAGCTGCTGGGCCGCGCCAGCGGCCTCCCCCCGGACGAAGCGCGGTACCGCAGCCGGGAGTTGCTCGCCGACGTGGGCCTGGGCGCGGAAGCGGACGCGCGGGTCTCGTCGTTCTCGTTCGGCATGCGGCGCCGGCTCCTGCTCGCGGAGACGCTCGTCCACGATCCATCGCTCATCCTGCTGGACGAGCCCACGCTCGGCCTCGACCCCGATGGGCTCGACGTCCTCGTGAGCCTGCTCGAGTCCCGCGCCGCGGCGGGCGCGTGCGCGGTGGTCGCCACCAACGACGTCGCGTTCGCCGCGCGTGCCGCGCATCGCGTCCTTCTGCTGCACCGCGGCCGCGTCGTGGCGCGTGGGACTCCGGCCGCCCTGCTCGACCAGCTCGGAGCCGACGCGATCGTGGAGGTCGTGCTGAGCACGCCGGCGCGTTCGTCGGTCCAGCTTCCCGACGGCGCGCGACTCACCGGTCAGACGGGCGAGACGCTCTCGCTCCGGATGCCCCGCGGGGGCGGCGCGCTGCCCGCGTTGCTGCGCGCGGTGGAAGACGCGGGAGCGGGGGTGCGCTCGGTATCGGTCCGCGAGCCGGACCTGTCCGACGTGTTCCGGGCCGCGACCGGCGAGGCGCTCGCGTGACCGCCGCCTGGGCGCTCGAGTGGCGTGTGGCCCTGCGCCGCCGACGGCTGTTCTACTTCAACGTGATCGTCCCGCTCGTGCTGGTGTCGGTCGTCTCGGGCGCGGGCGCGCCCGCCCATCATGCCGCCGCGATCTACGCGGTCCTCTTCGTCATGTTCGCGACGTTCGGCTCGGCGATCCCCTGGGTGCGGGACGGGGAGACCGGGTGGCTCGAGCGCCTTGCGCTCAGGGGTGCGTCCCCGTGGTCGCTCGTCCTGGGGCGCTCGGCGGCGGCCACCCTTCTCGACCTGCTTCAGCTCGCCCCGTCGGTCCTCCTCATCCTGTTGGCGGGGGACCATCGGGCGTCCCACTGGGTCGCGATGTTCTGGGCCCTGGCGATCTCGCTGGGGGCGGCCAACCTGCTGGGCTGCTGGGTCGCCGCCACCGCGCGCTCGGTGGCCGAGGCCGCGTTGTTCTCGGCCACCGTCTCCCTCTTCCTGCTCCACGGGGCGGGCACCTTCCGCACGCCGATGCCGGGCTCGACCGGAGCCGCCATCCAGGTCTGGATCCCATTCCGGCTGCTCCACGAGACCCTCCTGGCCGTGGCGAACGGGGGCCTCCTGCCCACCCTGATTTCGTGGCCGATCAGCCTCTGGGCGACGCTCTCCCTCACCGCCGCCACGGCCCTTGCCGCCCCCCGGCTGGTGGCTCGCCTGAGCCGTCCGGAAGCCTGAAAAGACCGTACCCAAGCGTTCGGTTTTTCATGTGTTGCCGAGCCCTCCGCACCCGCCTATGTTGGGCCCACAATTTCTTGTGGGATATCTCACAAAGTCGGTTACCGGGCCCCTCCGTGGGTCCGGCCTCTGCTTTGTAGCTGAACGTACCTGTTTCGACCAGGCGACGCCTTAGCGCCAGCCGATCGTGTTCGGAGCTGCTCGATTTGCGCGACGAAACCGACCGCTCGGAGTGACGAGACCGGGCCCCTTAGGGGGTCCCAGGTTGGCGTGCGCGTGAGGCTGAGGGTCCGATCGGGGGCTGGGCGCAGCGCAGGCAAACCCAAGCGAGGAAGCCGATGTACCGAGAAGTTCTGGTCCCCGTCGACAACTCCGATCCGTCCAACTGGTCCATCGATCGGGCCATCGAGCTGTGCCGGCGCACTTCCGGGCGCATCACCGGCAACCACGTCTATGCCGCCCGCCTCCACGACGTCCGCTTCCGCCAGCTGGAGACCGGTCTCCCGGCCCAGTTCCAGACCCCCGCCGAGATCAAGCGTCAGCGTAAGGTCCACGACAAGCTGATCGAGAAGGGCCTCCAGCTCATCTCGGACTCCTTCCTCGACCAGACCGAAAAGCGCTGTCAGTCCGCGGGCGTTCCGCTGACCCGCCAGCTTCTCGAGGGGATCAACTACGAGGAGATCGTGCGCGAGGCCAACGGCGGCGCGGGCCGTCTGCCCAGCCTGATCGGCTTCGATCCCAACATCGCCCACAAGTACGATGGCGGTGAGAACGTGCGCAGCGATGTCCGCCTCGGCGCGGACGGGCGCATCGTCGGCGAGGACGAGACGCAGGACGAGAAGCTCTCCGGCTCGAGCGGCCGCCTCTACGACCTGCTCGTCATGGGCGGCCACGGCATCGGCAAGCAGCCCTACAGCCAGCTCGGCGGCGTCACATCGCGCGTGATCCGGAAGGTCGAGAAGGACACGCTGATCGTGCGCAACGACCAGCCGCTCGAGGGCGGCCGCTGGATGGTGTGCGTGGACGGCTCGTCCTACGCGTACAAGGCGCTCCGCCTCGCGCTCGAGATGGCCATGGAGTATGGCGCCAAGCTGTACGTCTGCAGCGCGTTCGACGTCGAGTACCACCACGTGGTGTTCGGCAACATCAAGGACGTGCTGTCGGTGCAGGCCTCGAAGGTCTTCAAGTTCGAGGAGCAGGAAGAGCTCCACAACAACATCATCGACAAGGGCCTGCTCAAGCTCTGCCAGGCCAACCTCAAGCGCGCCAAGGTGATGGCCGAGGCCTTCCCCGAGGTCGAGCTCGAGACGCAGATCCTGGTCGGCAAGCCCTTCCAGTGCATCCTGCAGTGGATGGAGGAGATCAAGCCCTCCATGCTGATCGCGGCGCGCCACGGCGGACATCGCGTGGACGGCACCGACCTCGGCTCGCAGGTCGAAAACCTGGTGCGGCTCGCTTCGACCAACGTTCTCCTCGTGGGCACGCACGACGTCCGTCCCGACGAGATCCCATGGATCGAGGAGGACGGCGAGAAGGGGCTCGAGTGGGCGCCCGACGCCGAGGTGCGCATCCTCCGCGTGCCGCCCTTCGCGCTCGGCATCGCGCGCAAGGCGGTCGAGGAATTCACGCTCGACAACTACGGGCCCGGCGCGAACGGCACCTACACTGAAAACGGCAACGGCGCCGAGCACCGTCCGCGCGACCCCGAGGGTCGCGCAGCGTCGGTTCCGCCGATCAGCGCCGACGGCCTCCCGATGGTCACGGGCGCCCGGCTCGACGAGGCGATCAGGAAGCTGCTCCCGACGCACATGCAGCTGATCATGGGCATCGGCACGGCCGAGGAGCTCGCGCTCGCCGAGGTGAAGGCCGACGAGGCGATGAAGCGGACCGTGGTCGAGGGCTCCGACGCCGACGCGGTTCCGGCCGAAGCCATGGTCACGGCCAAGTGCCCGTTCACAGCCCACGTGACCACGCGCCCGCGCAACGAGAAGGATCCGGTCGTCTGGACCACCGAGGCGTTCGATCGCCTCCGCGCGGTCCCGCTCATCGCCCGTCCCCTCGCCCGCAATACCGTCGAGCGCTTCGCCCGCGAGCACGGTATGTGGCGCGTCACGACCATGGTGATGGACGAGAACAAGCAGGCCATGATCGAGGCGGACGAGTTCGACATGGACACGATGCTCGTGATGTTCCGCGAGCTGCAGACCAAGCAGATCCAGGCAGCGGCCGAGGGCGTGGACGGGCTCAGCCCCGAGATGCGCCGCTTCATCGAGGAGGCCAAGGCCTCCGGCGTGACGCGCTGCCCGATTCGCGACGTGGCCGAAAAGGCCGATCAGTGTCCGGTGGACTTCAAGATGGTGACGCCCGAGCAGGCCAAGGCCGCGGTGGAGCAGTTCATGGCGAGAGAAGCAGAGCCAGCAGGAGCGGGCGACTGATCTGATGGCGTTCCGGGTCCCCCTCCCGACCCAGGAGGCGCCGAACGGCCTCCTTGAGCGGACCGTTCCGTTCTCCGCCGCGGGCGTCCTCACGGGCGCGCGCACGCATCTGCCCCACGTCGTCGCCTGGAATCTCACCAAGCGCTGCAACCTGGCGTGCGCGCACTGCTACATCTCGGCAGGTTCCTGGCACGCGGCCGCGGGCGAGCTCGACACCGCGACCTGCGGCAGGATCCTCGACGAGCTGCTCGCGGTGAACTCCTCCCCGCTGCTGATCCTGTCGGGCGGTGAGCCGCTGCTGCGCGACGACCTCGAAACACTGGCCGAGCGCGGCAGCAAGTCGGGTGCGACCGTGGTCGTGGGGACCAACGGCACGCGCCTCACCGAGGATCGCATCCGGTCGCTCAAGAACGCGGGCGTGAAGGGCGTGGCGGTCAGCATCGACTCGCTCTCCGCTCAGTACCACGACCGGTTTCGTCACGGGGAAGGCTCGCTCCAGCAGACGCTCGACGCGATCGAGCGGCTGGGGCAGAACCGCCTCGACTTCATCGTGCAGACCACCGTGACGCGCGGGAATCGCGCCGAGCTTCCGGCGCTGGCTGAGTGGGCGGCCGAGCGCGGGGCCGTCGCGTTCAACGTCTACTTCCTCGTGCCGACCGGGCGCGGCGAGCAGATGCGCGGCATGGAGCCCGAGGAGAACGAAGCGGTGCTGCGTGACCTGGTCGCGCTCGAGCGGAGCTACCGCGGCCGCATGATGGTGCGCTCCAAGTGTCAGCCGCAGATCATGCGCCATGTCTTGGCTGGCGCCACGGACGGCGACCTCGATTCTCCGCTGCTGAACTACGAGACGCGCTGCCCGTGCGGCACGCAGTACTGCCGCATCACCCCGGAAGGAAAGGTGACGCCCTGCCCGTACACGCCCACCGTCGCGGGTGACCTGACCACGACGTCGTTCGGCGACATCTGGGACGGCTCGCCCGTCTTTGCGTCAATCCGTACTGGAGTGCTGGGCGGGAAGTGCGGGCGCTGCGAGTACCGCGGCGTGTGCGGCGGCTGCCGCGCGCGGGCGTTCGCCGAGGGCGGCGACCTGATGGGCGCCGACGAGTCGTGCGCGTACGAGCCCACGGGCACGGCGCCCCTCATCGAGCGCCGCGCGACCGTGACGTACGGGAGCGAGGCCGCACCCGGCATGGAGTGGAGCCCGGAAGCCGAGGCGCGCATGCAGGCGATTCCGAGCTTCGTCCGCGCCGTGGTCATGCAGCGGGTCGAGAAGTTCGCGCGCGAGCGCGGCCATACCCGCATCGATCTGGAATCGTTGGCAGAGGTCCGCCGGGCGATGCCCGTGGACTTCTCCAAGAAGCTGCCGTTCTTCCTGAAGGGAGGGGAGGCGTGAACGAGACGCAGGGACGCGTGTCTTGGGCGCGGGTGGCGGGCCTCGTCATGGGCGCGCTCGCCCTGGTGGCGCTCATCCCGAGCGGGCTGCTCGCGCAGGTGGCCGACACGGCCGCCGCTGCCGCGGGTTCCACCTATTCGGCCCGCAGCTACGGCGACTTCCCGGGCCCCGGGGGGGCGCGCGTGGCGATCTGGGTGGCCGCGCAGGTCCACCTGTTCTTCGCCGCGTTCGTGCTCGGCGTGCCGATGTTCGCGGTGGTCGCCGAGGCGATCGGCATCTTCGGCGGGGAGCAGAAGTACGACAAGCTCGCGAAGGAGTTCACGCGGCTGCTGCTCGTCTCCTACTCCGCGACCGCGATCTGGGGAGCGATCCTCGCCTTCGGCCTGATCACGCTGTATCCGGGGGTCTGGAGCTATCTCGCCGAGGTGTTCGCGCCCTCGATGTGGGCGTACGTCGGCCTGTTCTTCTTCGAGTCGTTCACGCTCTACCTGTACTACTATGGCTGGGAGCGCTGGCACGACGGAAAAGCAAAGATCGGCCACTGGACGCTCGGCATCCTGCTCAACGTGTTCGGCACGGCCGTCATGTTCATTGCCAACTCCTGGCTGACGTTCATGATGAGCCCAGGGGCCGAGGTCACGCCCGACACGGCACCCACGATGGTCAAGTTCTGGAGTGCGTTCGCCAACGCGACATGGATGCCGATCAACATCCATCGCATGATCGCGAACGTGGTGTTCGGAGGCGCGATCGCGGGCGCCTACGCCGCGTACCGCTTCCTCACCGCCACGACCGACGAGGAGCGCGCGCACTACGACTGGATGGGCTACGTCGGCAACTCGATCGCGATCGGCGCGCTCATCATCCTGCCGTTCGCGGGCTACTACCTGGGCCGCGAGATCTACGAGTTCAATCAGCAGATGGGCATCACGATGATGGGCGGCTTCATGAGCTGGCTCTGGATCATCCAGGCCTTCCTCATCGGTGTGCTCTTCCTGGCGGGCAACTACTACCTCTGGGTCGGGATGGGCCGCATCCCCGGTGCCGAGCGGTACATGCCCTACACGAAGTGGATGCTGATG
>CAMCNM010000060.1 GCA_945876015.1 Gemmatimonas phototrophica | reverse complement strand
CCTCGAAAGTGGAGATGTCGGGCCCATCACGCGCCGATCGGAGGCGCCAGGCACCCACGATCAGACTGCTATCGAGTACCTTGGCCACGATACTCACACAGCTCCCGGCCATCATCGCCCCGGTGGCCGCCTGTGCAGAGCTTCCCTAGTACTCCAGCGTCACGCCCGCCGTCAGGGTGCGCGGGGCGCCCGGGGTGATGTTGTTGTTGCTGTGGGCGGTCGCGAAGTACCTGGTATCGAGCACGTTCTCGAGGTTGACCTGGGCCCGCACGCGCTCGTTCACGCGAACGACGAGGGCCGCGTCGGCCCGCGTGAAGCCGGGTAGTGTCACCAGGTTGTCGATCGCGGCGAACATGTCGCCCTGGTGCAGCAGCCCCACGCCGAGGCTCACCCGCGACGTCACGTCGTACTTGTTCCAGATGGACACGGTGCTGGCCGGCACGAGCGCCGGGATCTGACCGGGCTCGGCCGCGCTCGTGCGACTGGTGATCTGGACGTCCTGATGGTTGTATCCGAACAAGACCTGCCAGGCGGGAGTGATCTGCCCGGCCGCGCTCAACTCCAGCCCCTTGCTGCGCTGCGCGCCGGTCTGGACGGTGTGGGTCGGATCGAGCGGGTCCGGTGCCGACGTGTTGCTCCGGTCGAGCTGGTACGCGGCCGCCGTCAGGGACAGCTCGGGGGTCGGGTCCCACTTCACGCCGACCTCGTAGTTCTTGAACTCCTCGGGCTCCAGCGTCTGCGTCGTCACGGTGAGCGACGTGAACTGGGCGCCCGAGCTGGGCAGAAAGGAAACACTGTAGCTGCCGTAGACCGAGAGCCGCGTCAGAGGCTTCAGGACCAGCCCCAACCGCGGTGACCACATCTGGTCGGTGCGCGAGAGATCGGCGCCGGTGCGGTTGTTGTGGTAGTCAAGGTCGAAGTTGTCCACCCGAATGCCCGCCACCGCCAGAATCCGCGGGGTCAGCTCGATTTGGTCCTGCACGTAGCCGCTCTGCGCGATGGCGGTCGTGTGGGCGTCGGCGTCGGTCGCGCTCGACCGCCATGTCACCGGTGTTCCGACCGTCGATGGAGCGCCGACCGGCACGTTGACCGACATGGCCGTGTTGTTGAAGTAGCCCGTGTTACGGAACGCGTCGGACGTCTGGCGTCCGAGCTCGGCCCCCACCAACCAGACGTGCTTGAGGAAGCCGGTGCGCGCGGCACCGGTGATATCGGTCTGATTGAAGAGGTTGGTACGCCAGGTACGGCTGTTGTAGGCGGAGATCGACACCTGCGTGCCGGCCGCGTTCACGGCGCCCGGGAAGACGTTCTGGTACATCTTCCTGTAGTCCGCGAAGCGCGTGTGACTCCGCACCTTCACGCTGCTCCCGAGTTGCCGCTCGACGGTGCCGTTCACCGCGTTTACGTCGATGTCGGACCAGCTGCTCGTCGGGTCGCCGAAGAAGGTCGAGCGCTCGGTGATGAACGGCGCGCCGTTGAAGGACGGGATCCCGCGATCCGCGGTGCGGTGGTCGCCGAAGTACTCGTAGGTGCCGCGCACCATGGTGCGGCTGCCGAGCGCCAGAGTCGCGGTTGGCGTGACGCCGAAGCGCTCCAAGTTGAAGCCGTGCCGATAGCTGTCCGAGTTCTCGTACATCCCCATCACGCGGGCTGCGAGATCGTTGGTCACGGCGCTCCCCAGGTCCACGATCGCGCGCTTGTTGTCGTGCATGCCGACCTGCACCATCAGCGACTGGGCGGGCGCCCGGGTCGCCTGCTTGGTCACGCGATTGATCAATCCGCCGCCGCCCGCGCGCCCGAAGGTCATCGCGTTCGAGCCCTTCGGTACTTCGACGCGCTCGGCGTTGTACAGATCGCGCAGATACTCCGTGTCGTCACGGACTCCGTCCACGAACAGATCGCCGTTGCCGCTGTTGCCGCGGATGGTCGGCTGATCGCGATTGCCTTCGCCCTGCCCCATCGTGACGCCCGGCACGTATCGGACGAGGTCGGCGAGGCTGGCCATCTTCTGGTCGGCGATCAGGTCCCCTGTGATGACGCTCAAAGACTGGGGAATGTCGCGCAGCACGGTCTCGGTCTTGGTTGCCGTGCGGCTCATGCCGGTCTTGTATCCGCGGTTCGGGTCCACCACCACGCGAAGGCCTGACAGCGCCACCACCTGAGGCTCGATCGAAACTCCGTTGCTTCCGGTGAGCGTGAAACCGTAGCCCGTGCCGACCAAGATGCGCTCCAGCGCCTCCTGCGCGGTGAAGTCTCCCCTCACTTGCCAGGCGGTGGCCACACCTCTCATCTCCTCGGCGTCGCGCGTGACCGTCCGTCCAGTGATCGACGCGAAGGCGGTGAGCGCTTCGTTTAGTGGGCCGATCGGGAGGTCGAAGGGAAAGGACGTCGGGTCGCCCGCGCGCTGTTGGGCCGTTCCGGGAGACGGGCTCAGGACCCCGAGCAGAATGGCCAGCAACAGCACCCCGCGCCTCCGCCCCATCGCATTCTTCACGGTTGCACCCTATCGATAATGATTCTTGATGTTGAGATTCATTCTCACCAATGTGAGGATGGGTGATTCCCACGTGGCAAGTCAAGCAGGGCAGTCGGAGTGTCCCTCGTTGCCACAACAGATCCAGATCACGGGCGAGTACGATTCCGATGTAGAGCAGATCGACGCGGGGGGAGACGAGGCGTCGTACCACTTCGAAGTGGAACGGGAGTCGAGCTTCTTCGGGGGCCGCCGCACCGGCCGCAGGGACTTCCCGGCTCGAAGTTCGCGTCCCGCCGGGAGTTCGCATCTCCATCGAGACCGTGTCGGGGACGGTGGAGGTCGCCGCACTGCGCGGAACGGTGACGGCGAACTCGATCTCGGGGCTGGTTACCGTGTCCGGCAACCTCGCCTCGGCCACGCTGGCTTCGGTCAGCGGCCGCGTGCACTACGCCGACGGAGAATGGGAGAGCGTCGAGGCCAGCGCGGTGAGCGGCCCCATTCGCCTCTCGTCCCAGCGGCCGGTCGTTTCACTCGACGCCGAAGCCGTGTCGGGCAGCATCCGCTTCACCGGATCACTCGCCCGCAACGCCCAAGTCGATGTCGAAAGCCACTCGGGATCCGTGGAGCTGGTCCACCCCTCCACGACCGATGCCCGCTTCGAGCTCAGCTCGTTCTCCGGTAGCGTGACCTCGCGCCTGAGGGCGATGAGGAACGAGGTCACGAGCCGCAGCCGAATGGGTCCGCCGAATGAGTCGCTCGCGTTCACGACGGGCTCGGGATCCGCCAATGTGACCGCAAGCTCGTTCTCCGGGTCGGTGTGGATCCTCGAGCCAGGGCAGAACTAGCACCGGGACCGGGCTGGGTGGCAGGCGCGCCTCCGCTGGATCGTGCGGCCATGGCCGCCGTGGCGCTCCGTCTGCTTGTCGCGCTGCTGACCGCCGCGATCCGACTTCTCGTCCTGCCGATCCACGTTCTTCTTGGTGTCCTGTGCCATGACGCCTCCACCCGCAGCCGGGACGGATTCGATGTGTGCCTCACGCAACCATCGCGCCTCCGAAACCACGGCGGATACTAGCTTTATCCCCCCGCTTCGTGTCACACTGCGGGCATGACCGAGCCTGGTTGCATCCTCGTGATCGACGACGAGCCACAGATCCGACGCGCGCTCAAGAACGCGCTCGGTGAAGTCTTCGAGCGCGTGGTGGAAGCTGGGACGGCGACCGAAGGCATAGACCTCGCCGCCACGGCGCAGCCGGACTTGATCATCCTCGACCTCGGGCTCCCGGACATGCCGGGGGTCGAGGTCTGTCAGGAGATCCGCCGGTGGGCTGCGACACCGATCATCGTGCTCTCCGCGCGCCACGCCGAGCAGGAGAAGGTGTCGCTGCTCACCGCGGGGGCGGACGACTACGTGACGAAGCCGTTCAGCACGCGCGAGCTGATCGCCCGCGTGCAGGCGCACCTGCGGCGGGCGCGGGCGCAGCACACGATCCCGTCCGACGGTCCGCTCGAAGTCGGCGATCTCACGATCGATCTCGCGCGCCGGGTGATCGCGCGGGGCGAGGAGCGCCTCCGCCTGACGCCCATCGAGTGGAATATCCTGCGCGCGCTTGTGATGGCGGCGGGCCGCACGCTGACCCACCGCCAGATCTTCGAGGCCGTGTGGGGCCGGGGACCCGGTGATCCGCAGCAGTACCTCCGCGTCCACGTCACCAACCTGCGCAGGAAGATCGAGCCCAACCCCGGCGCCCCGCGCTACGTCGTCACCGAGCCCGGGGTCGGTTACCGGTTCGAGCTCACGGCGTGAGCCGATGACGGTCCGCATCGGACGCTGGGTTCTGTGGTTCGGGATGGTGGCGCTCGTGACGGCCGTGCTGGTCCCGGTCCGATCCGAGGCCGATCAGAGCTACATCCCCCTCGCCTACCTGCTCATCGTGCTGGGCGGGAGCCTCGGCGCCGGCCACCGCCTCGGGTTCGCGCTCGCGACGGTCAGCTTCCTCGTGATCGACTTCTTCCTCCAAACGCCGTACAACCGCGTGCTCACGTTCGGCCGGCCCGCCGACTTCGTGACGCTCGCCGCGTTCTATGCCGTCGCCGGCGTCGCATCGCGCCTCCTCGCGAGCGCGCGCCACGAGCGGGATCTGGCGCTTCTGCGCGCGGAGCAGGTCACGGCGCTCTCGCTCGAGCGCGAGCGGCTGATCGCCGAGGTGGAGCACGTGGCCGCGCTGCGCGAGGCCGAGCGGATGAAGGACTTCGTCCTCACCTCGGTCTCGCACGACCTGCGCACGCCGCTCACGACGATCAAGGCGCTCGCCCAGGAGGAACAGCGCACCGGAACGAGCCGCGCCGCCGAGATCGAGGAGCAAGCGGACCGGCTTTCCGGCATGGTGAGCGACCTGCTCGATCTCTCGCGCCTGCGCTCGGGCACCTTCGGGGTGGAGGCCGAGCTGAACGCCGCGGAGGACGTGATCGGCGCGGCGATCCGTCAGGTCCAAGGGATCCTGAACGGCCGGACGGTCAGCGCGGTGATCGACGCCCGGGCGCCCGCGCTCTACGGGCACTTCGACTTCCTGCTCACGCTGCGGATCCTCGGCAACCTGATCGAGAACGCGCTCAAGGTGACCGCGCCGGGCAGCGCCGTGGAGGTGTCGCCGAGCCGGGACGAGCGCGGGCTTGTGATCGGCGTGGCGGACCGGGGGCCGGGCGTGCCCGAGGTCGAGCGCGAGCGGATCTTCGAGCCCTTCTATCGGCCCCAGGGAGGCCCGCCCGACCACGGCCGCGCGGGCCTCGGACTGGCGATCGCGCGGGCGCTGGCGGAGGCGCAGGGGGGGAGCATCGGGTCCCGTCCCCGCGCGGGCGGCGGAACCGTCTTCGAGGTCATCTTGCCGGCGGCTGACGAGCCCGGGCCGGACCCTCAGCCGGGTCCTGGCCGCATCTTAGTGGATTCTTAGCGCGACTGCGGCCTTTCTTGGTCGCGCGGCACCACCCTTCCCGTCATCCTTGGAGCACACAGCAAACTCGGCGCTGACGCGCCAGGGAGGGTAGGCGAATGTTCGGTGGCCTCGGAATGGGCGAGATGGTCCTCATCTTCCTCGTCGTCCTGCTTCTCTTCGGCGCCAAGCGCATCCCGGAGATCGGCTCCTCGCTCGGTCAGGGAATCCGCGAGTTCAAGAAGTCCATGCAGAACGTGGAGCGGCAGGTGGTGATGCCGGAGCAGCCGCGCTACGTCGCGCCGCCGCTGCCCGAGACGAACGCCTTCGCGCGGGCTGCCGAAACCCCCGCGGCGCAGATCCCGGCCGTGAGCCAGACGACGGCCGCGATCCCGCAGGCCTGATCGCGAGCTTCGGCTTCAGACGCAGGAGAGCCCCGCGCGGTCCATGCGACCGCGCGGGGCTCTTTTCGCGCGCTCTCTCTCCGCGCGGTCAACGCGCGATGAAGATGTCCTTCGGGATGTGCCCGGTGACCACCTGGGTCAGGTCCACCGCCTCACTCACGCGGAAATCCACCGCGATGCTGGCGAGCGAGAGCGCCTTCGCCGGCGTGAGTCCCTTCTCCTGGACGAGGAACTCGACCGCCGAGGCGACCGCCCTCCGCATCGACCTCCTCGGTGCGACGGCGAACTTCCGACTCGGGACACTAGCCTCATCCCCGGTCCGGCCCTCGGGGGCCCGTATTCCGTTATCTTTGGGTCTTATCGCTGGCGTCCTTGCAGGTGCTCCGACCGGAGTCCGTATCAATGGCCGAGTCGTTTTCGCTCGCTCTTAGCCGCTGCGCCGTCATAAACGATCCCGGCCTGCGAAACGAGATCCAGGCTCGCACCGACAACGCGGAAGCGACGACCCGCATCCTGAGCGCGATCGGTCGCTTCGGCGGCGATCCGTCCATCCTGCGCTTCGAGGTGACCCCCCAGGCTCACCGCGGCTTCCCGTCCACGAACCGGGTCGCCTGGAGCGTCCGGGCCGTCCGCCCCCAGATCGAAAGCCCGCCCCTGCCCCCGGTCGCGGTCACGGAACAGTAGGTCCGACCGAAGGGCCAGCAAGTACGACGAGAAGCCCCGCACCGGCCGACGGCCGGGCGGGGCTTCGTGCGTCCGGTGGCGGGGTGATTGGTCCACCTTCATGTCATGATGTAGTCGCCCATCCCGGGCCCGGTGGCTCGCGTCCTGCATGTCAGGAGGGAAGCGCGCGTGGGAATCCCCAGCTGCGCCATCCCAACACGGGGGTCGCGGTCCGGCCCCGAGAGGAAGCCAGAATGTTCACCCGCCCAACCCGTCCGTCGTTGTTCCTCGCCCTGTCGCTCCTCATCGCAGTAGCGATTCCGACGTCGGTCCGCGCTCAATCCGCCCCGGCTTCCCCCGAGGTCGCCAAGGCGACCGGGCCGCGCGTTCTCGCGGTCACCTGGGGAGAGCAGGCGCCCGCGCCCGTGATCGCCGCCGCTCAACAGAGCAGGCCGAATGCGGGCAAGGACATCGCGATGATGGTTGCCGGCGGAGCCGCTCTCGTGGTCGGCGCGATCGTCGGAGGCGACGCCGGGACGGTCATCATGATCGGCGGGGGCGCCATCGGCATCATCGGGCTCTACAACTACCTGAAGTAGCTGAACGGCGACCCGGACCGGTATTCGCCGCGGCGGCAATGCCGAGCCCAGCGAAGACCTGCCCGGGAAGCCATTGAATGAGACCCTCACTCGCGTGGGGGGTATCCGTTCCGCTTGCGTCATCGCACACCGCGCTCGTGAGCTGATCCCCAACGGCACCAGCCGGCAGGTCGCTCACATTCGTATCGACGCATCGCCTCGTCCGAAACTGGGCCGGTTCGCCCGCCTGATCTTCGGGCAATCGCCGCAGGCCGACGCACTCCGGGCGGGGCCCCTCCGTGGCGAGCTGCTGGGGGTGGATCAGCTGGCGGAGAGCGCGCGCGCTCTCGCGCGCGGCCAGACGCTCACACCGACCGGAAAGACCAAGCTCCGCCCACCTCTCCTCGCCCGCCTCAAGGCGACCACCCGCATCCTCCGACTCTCGCATGCCCGCCTGAGCGCGGGAGCGGGCAAGGATCTGGAGATCGGCCCGGCCGGTGTCTGGCTCCTCGAGAACTTCCACGTCGTTCTCGAGCACATCCTCGAGGTCCGCCAAAGCCTGCCGAAAGGATACTACCGTCAGCTTCCCGAGCTCTCGTCGGGACCGCTCGCGGGATATCCGCGCGCCTATGAGATCGCGACGACGCTCATCTCCCACACCGACGGCCGCGTCGATCTCGAGAACGTGGGACTCTTCATCCGCGCGTTCCAGGAGGTGCGGCCGCTCACGATCGGAGAGCTGTGGGCGATCCCGGCGATGCTCAGGCTGGCGTTGCTGGAGAGCGTGCGGCGCATGGCTCTGCGCACCGTACAGGGCCTCGACCAGGAAGAGGAAGCCGATCGCAGCGCCACCGGGCTACGCACCGCGGGGGAGGAAACGCTCCCGGCGCTGGAGGCGGCGGTGCGGGATTTCATCGCGCACCCTCCTCGACTCACCTCCGTGTTCGTGTCGCGGTTCCTCAACCGTCTACGCGGCGCGCGGGCTCTCAGAAGTGGCTCCGCTTTTCTGTACAGCGAAACAGGTCGGGATAAGTGGAAGGCGGGCGGTCATGCGGCCGCGGCAAGCGGCAGCGGGAAGAAGTATGCCTGGTCTGGGGTCTGATCGGCGAGACTGGAGTGCGGCCGGCGGGTGTTGTAGAGCGTGAAGTAGCGCCCGATGCCCGCGGTTGCGGCGGATACCGCGTCGTAGCCGTGCAGATAGATCTCTTCGTACTTGAGCGAACGCCAGAGCCGCTCGACGAAGATGTTGTCCCGCCAGCACCCGCGGCCGTCCATGCTGATCTGGATGGCTTGGTGGAGCAGCAGGCCGGTGAAGGCCGCACTGGTAAACTGCGCGCCCTGGTCGGTGTTGAAGATCGTGGGACGGCCGTAGCGGGCGATCGCCTCCTCGACGGCTGCGAGGCAGAACGTGCTGTCCATCGTGATCGAGACGCGCCAGCTCAGCACGCGACGGCTGGCCCAGTCCATCACCGCCGCCAAGTACACGAAGCCGTGCGCCATCGGGATGTACGTGATGTCCATCGCCCACACGTCGTTCGGGCGTGTGATCGTGCGGTTCCGGAGCAGGTAGGGATACACCGGGTGCCCGCGGTGCCGGCGACTCGTCCCCGGCTGCGGACACACGGCGGCGATCCCCATCTGCAGCATCAACGTGCCGACGCGCCGCCGGCCCACCTCGATGCCCTCCCGCCGGAGCAGCCGCCGGAGCAGCCGCGCCCCGGCAAAGGGGAAGTCCAAGTGCAGAGCGTCGATCCGGCGCATCAGCGCAAGATCCCACGCCGACGTCGGACGTGGCACGTAGTACACTGCGCCCCGGCTGATCCCGAGCGCCGCCGCCTGCCGCGTGAGCGGCAAGGCGTGCGTCCGGTCGATCATCGTTTGGCGCTCAGCAGGCCGGCCTTGCCGAGCGCGTGTTCTAAAAAATCATTCTCGAGCGCGAGCTCGCCGATCTTCGCCTGCAGCGTCTTCACATCGACGGGCGGCTCGACGCGTCGGCCGCCCTCCGCAAAGATCTCAGTGGCCCCCGCGAGGAGCTGGTCCTCCCACGCGGTGATTTGACCGGGATGCACATCAAAGCGCTTCGACAGTTCGGCGAGCGTGCCTTCGCTGCGGACCGCGGCGCGAGCGACCTTGGCCTTGAAGGCCGGGGCATGGTTGCGACGCGGACGTTTCGACATTTAGAGCTCCTCGGCTGTGGGCGAACATCTCGCCCGGGGAGCCCGCCTGTCCACTTATCCTACCTGTTCAGAAAACCGGGACCACTTCT
>CAMCNM010000059.1 GCA_945876015.1 Gemmatimonas phototrophica | reverse complement strand
TGGATGCGGGGCGCGCGGCGCCAGCGGCGGACGTGAACATCGGGGCTCCTTGCCGGTCTCTGGTCAAGATTACCTTTGGAAGGGCCTACGTCTTCTACACCGGGTGCTCGGGGAATGAGCTCGCTCCGCTCCATCCTGCCGTACTACCGACCGTACCGATCCCAGATGCTCTGGGGAATCGTTCTGGTCGTGATCGCACAGGGGTTCGCGCTCGCCTCCCCATGGTTCGTGAAGCTCGCGATCGACGGGCTGAGCGACGGCGGCCAGGTCACCATCTACGCCATCCTCGTCGTCGTCACCGCGCTGATAGGCGGTGCGGCACGGTACGGAATGCGTGAGTTGCTCAACGGGGTGAGCCGCCGCATGGAGGTGGACATCCGGAGCGCGTTCTTCAACCACCTGCTCACGCTCGACGCGGCGTTCTTCGACCGGACGCGAACGGGCGACCTGATGAGCCGCGCGACCAACGACACCCAGGCGGTGCGGCAGGCGGCCGGTCCCGCGGTGATGTACGCGGTGAACACGGTGGTCGGATTCGTCCTCTCGGTGACGGTGATGCTCTGGATCAGCCCGACGCTCACGGGTCTCTCGATGATCCCGATGATCCTACTGCCTCCGATCGTGATCGGATTCGGGCGTGTGATCCACCGGCGCTACGAGGGCATCCAGGAGCACTTCTCGACGATGTCCACGATGGTGCAGGAGAACCTCACGGGCGTGCGCATCGTGCGCGCGTACGTGCAGGAGCGCGATCAGGCCCGCCGGTTCGACGCGATGAACGCCGAGTACCGCGACCGCAACGTGCGGCTGGCGACCGCTTCGGGGCTCTTCCATCCGCTGCTCCAGCTGATCTCGGGCGTGGCGATGCTGATGGTGCTCTGGTTCGGCGGCCGCGAGGTGATGGCGGGCCGGATGACGGTGGGCGATCTGGTCGCGTTCTTCTTCTACCTGGGCCTGCTGATCTGGCCGATGATCGCGCTCGGATGGGTGGTGAACCTGTTCCAGCGCGGCGCCGCGTCGATGGGGCGGCTCAACGCGATCCTCGACACCCGCTCGACTATTCCGGTGCCCAAGGATCCGGCTCCGACCACCAGCCTGCGGGGCGACATCGAGTTCAGGAGCGTGTCGTTCCGGTATCCCGACACCGACCGCATGGTGCTCGAGAACGCGAGCTTCCACGTGAAGCCTGGGGAGACCGTCGCGATCGTCGGCCCGACGGGCTCGGGCAAGAGCACGCTGATCGGGCTGCTCGCGCGGCTGCGCGACCCGAGCGGCGGCGAGATCCTGCTCGACGGGGTCCCGCTCACGTTCTACGACCCGGCCGAGCTCAGGCGCGCGATCGGCATGGTGCCCCAGGACCCGTTCCTGTTCTCGGAGACGATCCAGGAGAACATCGGGCTCGGGCTCCCGGACGCGACACTGGCGGAGGATCCGGACGAGGCGATCCTGGAGGCGGCCAAGGTCGCGCAGCTGCACGACTCGATCCTGGGATTCCCGCTGCAGTACAACACCCTGCTCGGCGAACGCGGGATCAACCTGTCGGGCGGCCAGAAGCAGCGCGCCACGCTCGCCCGCGCGGTCGCGCGCGATCCCAAGATCCTCGTACTAGACGACGCGCTCTCGGCCGTGGACACGCACACCGAGGCCAAGATCCTCGACGACCTGAAGCGCGTGATGAAGGGGCGGACCAGCTTCATCATCAGCCACCGGGTGTCGGCCGTGATGGGCGCCGATCAGATCCTGGTGCTCGACGAAGGCCGCATCGTCGAGCGCGGAAAGCACGTCGAGCTGATCGCGCTGGGCGGCACGTACGCCACGCTGCTTCACCGGCAGATGATCGAGGCGTCGATCGAGGAAGAGGCGTTGCCGACAGCGACGGCGGGGGACTAGCTCATCCAGTCATTGTCCCGCCCATGCCAACCCCGTAAAATTGAATCTGGCTAGACTGGCCAGATCATACTGGAGGCGGCATGCGCAAATGGAAGTTGGAGGACGCCAAGAACCGCTTCAGCGATCTCGTGCGAAGGGCAGAGGCGGGCGGCCCCCAGCTGGTCACGAAGAGCGGGCGAGACGCGGTCGTGGTTCTGAGCGTCGAGGACTATTCGCGCCTGGCGGGGGCGGGAAGCCTAGTGGAGTTCCTCGGCGCATCTCCGCTAGCGGACGCATTCCGAGAGGGTGAACTGGAGATCGATCGGCCGCGTGATATGGGCCGCGACCTCTCGCTCTGACGATGCGCTACCTGCTCGACACCAACGTCCTGTCCGAGCCGGCGCGGCCACACCCGGATCCGAATGTCGTCGCATGGCTCGACGCCCGATCCCAGATCGATCTCGCCATCAGCGTCATCACCCTCGGCGAGATCGGAAAAGGCATCGAGCGACTCGGTTCCGGGCCGCGGCGGGCCCGGCTGCTCGAATGGATGGATGTGGATCTGGCCCGGCGTTTTCGGGAACGCATTCTGCCGATTGACGACAGGGTCGCGCTCGAATGGGGACGCCTCTCGGCGGAAGGCGAAAAGCGCGGCAGGCAGGTCCCCGTGATCGACGGGCTCCTGCTCGGGACCGCGAGCGTGCACAACCTGACATTCGTGACACGCAACGAAAGGGACTGCGCCGACCGAGGAGTCCCAATCCTCAACCCCTGGCACGCGCTCGAGTAGCCCTCAGCTCATCGTCCGCTTGGTCTTCTCGTAGGTCCCGATCAGCTCGGTCTGCTCGAAGATGTGCCCCTCCATCGCCTTCTCGAGCTGCTGCTTGGTGGGCATCCTCATGTCCCCGAACAACACGTCCAGCGCGTAGAGCTTGAAGAAGTAGCGGTGCTTGCCGATCGGCGGGCACGGACCGCCGTAGCCGCTGCGCCTCCAGTCGTTCTTCCCCTGACGCGCACCCGGCGGGTAGGGCTCGCCCTCGGGAAGACCGATGGTCTTCGCCGGAATGTCGTAGATGACCCAGTGCACGAAGACCGAGCTCGGCGCCTTGGGATCCGGCGCATCGGGATCGTCCATGATCAGGGCGAAGCTCTTCGTCCCTTTGGGCGCGCCGGTCCAGGCGAGCGGCGGCGCGCGGTCGTGTCCCTCGCACGTGTACTGCTTGGGGATGTCACCGAGCGGGCGGAAGGCGCCGGATCTGAGACTGAAGGGCATGCTTGGGGGGCTCCTGAGATGGTGGTAGAGAACCTACAGACGATTCAGGATGAACGTCGGCGTGAAGCGTGCCAGCCAACCCGTCAGCACGGTGAAGCTCCCGGTGGCGAGGAGCAGCCCGAGCGCGACCAGGAGCGCGCCCGAGGCCCGCTCCATCCAGGGGATCCACCTGCGAAACCGACGGAAGGTAGCGAGGAAGCGGTCCAGGGCGAGCGCGGCGAGCAGGAACGGGATCGCCAGGCCCGCGGAGTAGACCAGCAACAGCCAGACCCCAGACCACACGGTCTCGCGCGTACCCGCCAGGGTGAGGATCGCGCCGAGAGCGGGTCCGATGCAGGGCGTCCAGCCCGCCCCGAACGCCATCCCCACGAACAGCGTGCCCATGAAGCCGGCCGGCTTGTCGCTCAGGTGGACGCGCTTCTCGCGCATCAGCGCGGTGATGCGGAAGACGCCGAGCAGGTGGAGCCCGAGCACGATGATGAGCACCCCGCCGACCCGCGCGAGCCAGATGTCGTACGCGTGCGCGAACCGCCCCAGGAACGAAGCCGTCGCGCCCAAGAGCACGAACACGAGCGTGAAGCCGCTCACGAACAGGAGCGAGTGCGTGAGCACGTGCGCGCGGTCCGTGCTCTCCTGCAGGTCGTCGAGCGTCATCCCGGTCACGAACGAGAGGTAGCTCGGCACGAGCGGGAACACGCACGGCGAGAGGAACGAGAGCAGCCCGGCGGTCAGCGCGACCAGGATGCCGACGGATTCGGTCACTGCGGCTCCCTGTCCAGGCGGTCGTAGATCTTGCGCAGCTTGCGCTCCTCGAGCCGGGCCGAGCGCGACTGCAAGAACGCGCGTACACCCGTGACCACCCCGAACCACCCGGCGATCACCGCGATGATCCAGCCGACCACCGCCGGATAGGACGCGGCGGCGAGCGCCACCCCGCCGAAGAGCAGCGTGACGGCGCCGAGCAGGCTCCGGTCCTCGGGCCCGAGCGAGCGCTGACCCGCGATCGCGCTGCCCAGGGTCGCTCCCGCGCGGATCAGGTTGGCGAGCTTCCAACCGGTCCCCTTCCCGCGCTTGCCGCCCGGCTTCCTGACGGGCCCCGGCTGGGGCGAGTGCCTCCCGACCGGCTCGAGCAGAGCCTGCGGGGGCCCGGGCTCGTCGTCCAGCCGCGCGCGCTCCGTCGCGCGGAAGAGCGACATGTGGTGGCGCGGCAGCACGATCTCGACCGACGACGCCATGTCGGCCAGGAAGAGTCCCTCGAGCTGCTGGGCCAGGCTGTGGTCCAGCACGCTGACGTCGATCTCGAAGTTTCCGAGCAGGCTCGCGTTGTTGAGGTTGCTCGAGCCCACGCGGCTCCAGACGCCGTCGGCGACCGACGTCTTCGCGTGGATCATCGGGCCCTGCCACTCGAACAGCCGCACACCCGACTCGAGAAGGAAGCGGTAGCCGCCGCGCGACATGCTCCCCACCCAGGGCCAGTTGTTGTGCGCCGGCAGCAGGATGCGCACGTCCACACCATCGCGCGCGGCGGCGCTGAGCGCTTCGGCGACCGGACGCGGCGCCACGAAGTACGGATCGGTGATCCAGATCCGGTTCTTCGCGTACGCGGCGATGAGCTGCATCGTACGGTAGACGCGGGAGCGGCCCGGCTGGCCCTCCACCACCCAGACGGGCGTGTCGCCCGCGGCGGGCTGACTCTCCTCGTCAACCCTGATCTCGTCCGGGACGGGAGTGCCCATCAGTGCCCACATCCGCTCGAACGAGCGCGCGGCGACCGACGCCGCCGGCCCCTCGATCTCGACACCCGTGTCCCGCCAGGGTGGCTCCGTAGCAGTGCCCGCCCACTCCTCGCCCACGCAGAAGCCGCCGACGAACGCCACCCGCCCGTCCACGCAGACCACCTTGCGATGGTCGCGCTGCAGCAAGCCGAACGGATCGTCCAGGCTGGGACGATTGAACGCGCGCACCTCGACGCCCGCCTCGCGAAAAGGCCGCCAGTACCGCTGGGGCGTGGCCCAGCAACCGAACCAATCGTAGATGACCCGGACCGGCACGCCCTGCCGCGCCTTGGCGATGAGTGCGTCGCGGAAGGCGCGCCCGACCCGGTCGTCGCGCAGGATGTAGTTCTCGAAGTGGACGAAGCGCTCGGCCCGGTCGATCGCCTCGATCCAGGCGTCGAACGTGAGCGGTCCCTCGAACTGGAGCGAAAGCCGGTTCCCGGGAACGACCGTCGAGCCCGCCGCGCGGTCCATCGCCGGGCCGGGGAAGGTGGCGAGGGCCTCGGCATCGAACCGCCCCACGTCCTCCGCGTCGCGGAGGGACACGATCCGAGGCTCTTTCATGACTCCCGAGCTGAGAGCGGGACCATCCTGGAGACGCGCCGAAGTACCCGCCTACCCGAAAAAAAGACCCCCCAGGCAGGTACCGCCCGAGGGGTCGTCGAAGGACCGTCCGGAGATGGGCCTAAACGGACGAGCAGATCACCCGCAGGAAACCGCGGCCGCCAGACAGGTCACCCACTGACCCCCCTCCGGCGCCTCGGCCACGATCGTGTGGTTGAACGTATCCACGACCAGGCCGGAGAGCTTCCACTGCTCGCGCCGCTCGTCCCACGCCTCGTCGGGATTGAACTCCGCGCCGAGCACGGTCGCCAGCATCTGCGCGGCCAGGTCCTCGGCGTACTCGCCCATGGCCTTGGCGGACTCGCCGTAGCCGTGGTGCTCGGAGATGTAGCCGTAGTGGTTGCGGTCGGCCGGCATCGCCACGCCGATCGTCGCGCCGACGCGGCGGGACGGCTCGTTGCTCGCTGCCTCGGAGAGGACGCAGAACACGACCTGACCGGGGCGCAGCATCTTGGCCCCCTCGTCGCGCTCGGTGACCTCGCAATTGGGCGGGAAGATCGATGAGACCCTCACCAGATTGTGCTGCGCGATCTTGGCGTCGCGCAGCGCCATCTCGAAGCTGGTGAGCTTGTTCTTGTGAACGCCTACCCCGGTGGTGAAAAAGATCTTCTTGGGAACGAGCTGTTCACCCTGGAACACCTTTGTCTCCTCCCGCGTCCTTGGTTGGCGACCCCCCAAAGAAAGAAGGGAGGAGTTGTCACGAAGCGTGCGAATTGTACGGAATTGCCGGTGCGACGCAACTACACGGTCTCGATCGGGCAGCTCAAGCCGCCGGTGGAAAGCTCCACGCCGGCCTTCCGGCAGTCCTTGCACAGCCCGTAGATCTCCAGGCGATGGCGGGAGGGCTCGAAGCCGTACTCGCGCGCCACACGGCTCTCCACCTTCTCCACCTCCTCGCTCCGGAACTCGGTCACCGACCCGCACTCGAGGCAGATCAGGTGCTCGTGCACGGGCTGCCGCGAGAGACGGTGCTCGTAGCGCTTGAAGCCTTCGCCGAAATCGTGCTCCTCGACCAGCTTGCTCTTCACCAGCAGGTCGAGCGTACGGTAGATGGTGGCCTTCCCGATCCGCTCCGACCCACCCCGGAGGGTGCTCTCGATCTCCTCGACCGAGAGATGCCCGCTCGAGGAGAAGACCGCCTGGGCGATCGCCTCCCGCTGCTGGGTGATCGGCAGCCCGCGCTCGCGCAGGTAGCGCGAGAAGAGGCGCACGAAAGGATGGGCGGTGCTGCTCACGATGGGCCCTAGGACGGGGTAGACTCCAGCAGGGCGGGATCGAACTCCGCCATCAGCTCGTCGAACACCTCGGGCTTCCCTTCCAGGACGACCTCGCGCGGCTCCCCGAGCTCGTCGCGCGCTCGCCGTACTACACCGTCCATCACCCGGGGGAGCCGGTCCGGGGGAGCGTCGCCCTGCTCGAGGAAGCTGTGGGTGACCGTGAGGCCCTGCCCTGTCCGCTCGGCGGTGTAGGCGGCGCTGTGGAGCTGCCTACACTCTGGATTCTCCGTATAGACGCTCACCGCCACGAGCCCCTGCTCCCGGCGCCCGCGGATCAGCGGCGGGAAGATCCACAGCCGATCGATCCGCTCCGTTCCGAGCTGCTCCCGAATGCGGTGCAGCGTGCGCGGAAGCGCTTCAGGCACTCCCGGCCCGGCCTCGTTCGTCACTGTCGCGCCCTTCTCCCTGGTCTGCTAGCGCCCAGCGGTGGCCCGCACGGCGCGCCGGGTGGCTTCCACCACGCGAGGGATGACATCCGCGGGCGGCTTCTCGACGAGCGCCCCGGACGCCTTGATGTGTCCGCCACCGCCAAACTCGCGGGCGAGCGCGTTGACGTCCACATCCCCGGTGGCACGGAACGAGATCTTGGTGCCGCCGTTGGCCGAGCGCCGGAACAGCAGGCCGACCTCGACGCCCTCGATCGAGCGCGGATAGTCCACCAGACCCTCGACGTCCTCGGGCAGCGCATCGACGCCGTCGATCTGGTTCGGCACCACCATCCACGCGACGCCGCCGGGCCCATCCACCTCCAGGGTCTCGAGCGCCTTCGCCAGCAGGCGGAGCCGCCGCTCGGGCGCGGCGCCGTAGACGCGGCTGTGGATGGCTTCCGGATCGACCCCGTCCGCGATCAGGTCGGCGGCGATGCGGTGCGCGTTCGGGCTGGAGTTGCTGAAGCGGAACGAGCCCGTGTCCGTGAGGATGCCGACGTAGATCCCGTCGAGCGTCGCTTGGGGCCACGGACCGTTGCTCGCAAGCACGAGATCGTGGACCAGCTCGCCGGTGGCGCACGCGTCGGCGTCGCGGAACGAGATCCCGCCGATCGCCTGGTCGCCCGGCTGGTGATGGTCCACCACCACCGTCCGGATACCTTCGATCATCGGCTTCACGCGGCCGATGCGCGGCACCTCACCGGTATCGAGCACGATCGCGAGGTCCGCGTCGTGGCAAGCGTCCTTGGCCGCCTCGCTGCCGGCCTCGAGCACCCAGCCGTCCTCGGGGAGCAGGAACTTGAACAGGTCGGGGAACGCGGTGGGGTTCACGATGCGCGGCCTGGCGCCCAGGGCCTTCAGCCACGCGGCCATCGCCACCTGGCAGCCGGCGCCGTCACCGTCCGCGTTCAGGTGGGTGGTCAGGATCGGGCGCCGGGAGCCCCGCAGCGCGTCGAGCGCCTCGCGGACGGCGCGCTTCCGGTGGGCCGGAGTCCGGTAGCGGCCGTCGAGGTTCTGCGGGTCTGCCAAGTTCGTTCCTTTCTCAGCGGGGATGGGGCGCGCCGGGCAGCTTGTGCCGCACCTTGGCCCACGTGGACGCCAGGTGGACCCAGCGGCCGGCGGTCGTGCCGTGAACGCGCCCGAACTCGAGCGCCTTCATCAAAGCGGCGGGATCGTTCGGATGCAAGGGAAGCTCCACCCAGCTCCGGCCGACCTCGCCGAGCGTATGGGCGTCCGATCCGGCGCCGCGGAGCCGCCCGTGGCGCTCGGCGAGCGCGAGGGCGAGCGCGTTCTGATGCGGATCGTGCAGCCGTCCGTTGAACACTTCGATCACGTCGCAATGCGGGGCGAGCGCTTCGGCGTGCTTGCCGTCGCCGCCCTTCCCTGCCGCGTAGGGATGGGGCAGGTAGACCAGCCCACCCTGGTCGTGCACGCGGTCGCACACCTCGAGCATCGGGGTGCCCTTGGGGATCTCGGTCGTCAGGTAGAGGCCGATCACGTCGATCCCCTCGGAGGTGCGCACCTCCTCGGCGGGGATCACGGCGTCGGGATGGCGCTCCGCCATCGCGAGCGAGACGTCGAGCTTGTCGTGGTCGGTGAGCGCGATGCGTCCGACGCCGCGGCTCCTCGCCGCCTCGAGCACCGCTTCGGGCTGCGATAGGCAGTCGTGCGAGCGGCGGCAGTGCATGTGGAAGTCGATGCGGAGCGCGGAGCTTCCGGTGGACGGGCCGGTCACGTTGGTGCGGCCGACCCCCGAGCGGATCCGGTCGAGGAGATCGAGTGACGCACGCCGCAGGTCGCCGAGCGAGCCGTCGTTAACGAGGACGTGGTCGGCGCGGCGGCGCTTCTCGGCGGGATCCATCTGCGCGGCCATGATGCGGCGCGCTTCGGCCTCGTCGAGCCCGCGCTTCTCCACCAGTCGGCGCAGCCGCACCTCCACGGGCGCGTCGACCACGACGTTGGTGTCGTACTCGGACTCGAGCTCCGCCCCGAACAGGAGGGGGATCTCGGACACGACGAGCGGATGGCCCTCGGCGCGCCGCGCGCTGATCCATTCCTCGCGCAGCGCAGCGATGCGGGGGTGCAGGATGCTCTCGAGCCGGCGCCGCGCGGCCTCGTCCTGGAAGACGCGCGAGCGCATCTGG
>CAMCNM010000058.1 GCA_945876015.1 Gemmatimonas phototrophica | reverse complement strand
TGATGGACCTCGAGCGTGACCTTGCAGCACTTCAGCGCCCGCGCCTTTTCTTCCACCGCGCGCAGCAGCTCACGTCCGATTCCCTTACCGCGATGACCGTCGAGGACGCTCAGGTCGTGGATATTGATCAGCGGGCGTGCGTAGAACGTCGAGAACCCGATGAAGCACGTCGCCAACCCGATCGCCCGCGCCTCCCCCCCGTCCGGATCGTACGCGAGCAGCAACACCTTCGCGGGATGTGCCCGGAGACCTTCGATCAACCTTCCCAGCACATCGTCGGGCAGCGGCGCATCGGTCCCCATCTCGTCCGCACCGTAGGCGGCCGTCAGCGCGAGGACGTCGTCCCTGTGATCCGCCCGGTCGAGGTCGGCCTCGACGATCCGGGTCCGTGGTGTCACGTGCCCACGCTCAGTCCCACTTCCGCGCTACGCGAGCGGACTTGATGTAGTCGAGCTGGGGAAACTTCCGAAGCAGATACTCGTTGCCGCGTGCCTGGATCGAGTCCTGACTCGGACCCTCCGGGGCCGGGCGACCCGACGAGTAGTCCGCATAGAGGCGGTCCAGGATCTCGAGGCCGGCCGTCACCTGCCCAATCGGCGCAAAGCCGAAGCCTCCATAGGTGTCGAGACCGACCGAGTTGTTCTCGAGGTTGAAGAACATCTGCGTCGAGCGCGTGTTCGGACCGGCGGCGGCGAACGAGAGCGTTCCGCGCCGATTCGCCGTGCGCACACTGTCGTCCTGGATTCGCCGCTCCCTCTCGGCCCACGTCCGAGCGACGGCGGAGTCACCGTGGATACCGAACTGAGCCACGAACCCCGCGATGACGCGGTGGAACGCAACCTCCTCGAAGAAATGCTCGCGCACCAGGGAGTGGAATCGGTCCGCGCCGCGGGGCGACCAGTCCCTCCGAACCCGCACCGTCAACGTCCCCTTGGTCGTCACCATCTCCACGTCGAACGAGTCCGGGGCCACCGCCGCGAACCGGGGATTGGCCACGTCCAGCAAAGACACCGGCTTCGCGCACGCGGACACCGTCGCCACGAGGGCGAGAAGAGCCACGATCATCGGCACTCGCTTCTTCACGTTCACTCCTCCAGCAGGCTGAGAAGTTCCTTGGGGGCCACCAGCCGATAGGCGTCGGTCACCAGGTCCGCAAGCTCGGTCCAATCCGGCTTTCCATCCAGCCACACGCCGATCCAGCCGCTTGGCGCGTATACTGCCGCATGATCGTACATCTGCTCGACGGCACCTACGAGCTGTTTCGCCACTTCTACGGCCTCCGCCGGTTCACCGAGGGCAAGGATGCGCCGTACTGAGCGGTCGCGGGCGTGCTCCGTACAGTGTTGCAGATGGTGGAGACCGGGGCAACTCACGTCGGCGTGGCCACCGACCATGTCATCGAGTCGTTCCGCAACGACCTCTGGCCTGGTTACAAGACCGGCGAAGGACTGGAGGGCGCGCTCCATCGGCAGTTCCGTCCGCTCGAGGACGCGTTGGCGGCGATGGGCGGCGCGGTGTGGCCGATGGTCGAGCTCGAGGCCGACGACGGTCTCGCCTCCGCCGCACATCTCGCTGAGCCGGACGAGCGCGTCGAGAAGGTCTGCATCTGGACACCCGACAAGGATCTGGCGCAGTGCGTCCGGGACGATCGCGTAGTGCAGGTTGACGGTCGCAGCAAGGCGGTACGCGACGCGCAGGGCGTGCGCGACAAGTTCGGGGTCGAGCCGGCGCAGATACCGGACTACCTCGCACTCGTGGGCGACGCGTCCGACGGCTACCCAGGCATGCCCGGCATCGGCGCGGTCACGGCGGCCCGTCTGCTGCGGCAACACGGCAGCATCGAGGCGTTCCCCCCCCTCGATCCTCGAGGAGAACCACGAGCTGGCTCTCCTGTTCAAGCGGCTGGCCACGCTGAGAACCGACGCACCGTTGTTCCGGGATGTCGAGGAGCTTCGCTGGCGCGGGCCCACCCCGGAGTTCGCCGCCCTGGCCGAGCTCATGCAGGAGCCCAAGTTCGTCGAAAGGAGCATCGAAGCGCAGCCCGGCCGAACCGGTGTCGAGTTCGCGCCGGATCGTTCGACGCAGGAGTAGCGCCGGGCAGGAGGCCTGACCCACCACCAGGACGGAAGGAGAGGACCGATGCGCTTCATGGTGATCGTAAAGGCGACCGAGTATTCCGAAGCCGGCATCATGCCCGACGAGAAGCTCCTCGCGGCGATGGGCGCGTACAACGAAGAGCTGGTGAAGGCGGGCATCATGCTGGCCGGCGAGGGACCGCAGCCGAGCTCGAAGGGCGCGCGCGTCCGCTTCTCCGGGAGGAATCGCACCGTGGTGGACGGTCCCTTCAGCGAGACCAAGGAGCTGATCGCGGGCTTCTGGATCTGGCAGGTGAAGTCGAAGGGGGAAGCGATTGAGTGGGTCCGGCGCTGCCCCAATCCGATTCCCGGCGAGTCCGAGATCGAGATCCGGCAGGTCTTCGAGAACGAGGACTTCGGGGAGGAGTTCACTCCGGAGCTGCGCGCGCAGGAAGATCGCCTCCGGGCCCAGATCGCCGCGAAGAGGTAGCGGCTACTCCACCTCCACCCGAGAGACCTCGACCATGCGTTTCATGATGCTCATGATCCCGAAGGGATACGAGACGGCCGCACCGGACGCGAAGGCGGTGGCCGCGATGATGAAGTACAATGAGTCCCTGCAGAAGGCCGGCGTTCTGCTCGCCCTGGACGGGCTCCACCCTCAGGTGATCGAGATCCGGCAGGTGCAGGAGTTCGCGGACTTCCCCGCCGACGTTCGGGAGGCGGCCGAAGGATTCCGTGAGATGCATGCCAACCTCAAGCACTGCGGAGACGCCGTGTTCGTCACCATTCTTGCGGTGGTCGCCGCGCTGATCGGCGGCGTGCTCGTCGTAGCCGCGATGAGACCGAACACGTTCAGCGTGCAGCGCTCCACCACCATCAAGGCGCCACCCGACCGCGTGTATCCGCTGATCGAAGACTTCTACAACTGGGCAACGTGGTCGCCCTGGGAGAAGCTCGATCCCGGCATGAGGAAGACGTTCGGCGGCGCGACGCGGGGCAAAGGTGCGGTCTACGAATGGGACGGCAACAACAAGGCGGGCGCGGGCCGCATGGAGATCACCGCCACTGCGGCACCGCATCGCCTCACGATCGCGCTCGATTTCACCCGGCCTTTCAGGAGCTCGAACACGACCGCCATCACGCTCGACCCCAAGAGCGATTCGACCATGATCACCTGGGCGATGCACGGGCCGCAGCCGTTCGCTTCGAAGCTGTTCGGGTTGTTCGTCAACATGGACACCCTGATCGGGAAGGACTTCGAGCAGGGGCTCGCGAACATTAAGGCGATCGCTGAGCAGTAGCGGGCCGGGCGGCGGACTTGCCCATGCGGGTGAAGACGGCCTGATTGGGGTGACGGCTCCCGAGATCCATCGCGCCATCGAAGCGGTCTGGCGGATCGAATCCCCCAGGCTCATCGCCGGCCTCGCGCGCGTCGTGCGGGACGTCGGCATCGCCGAGGACCTGGCCCAGGACGCGCTGGAGGCCGCGCTCGAGCGGTGGCCGGAGACCGGAGTCCCGGACAATCCCGGCGCCTGGCTGATGGCTGCGGGCAAGCGGCGGGCGATCGATCTCTTCCGCCGCGACAAGATGCTGGACCGGAAGCACGCCGAGCTGGGTCACGAGCTCGACGCGCGCCAGGAAGCCAGCGGCTCCGGGATCGACGTCGGGCTCAACGACGACATCGGCGACGATCTCCTCCGACTGATCTTCACTGCGTGTCACCCGATCCTCTCGAGCGAAGCCCGCGCCGCGCTCACCCTCCGGCTGCTGGGCGGGCTCACCACGGAGGAGATCGCGCGCGCCTTCCTCGTTCCGGTCGCGACGATTGCGCAGCGCATCGTCCGCGCCAAGAAGACCCTCGCGGACGCCGCGGTTCCCTACGAGGTGCCGCGCGGCACGGAGCTGGACGAGCGCCTCCCATCCGTGCTCGGGGTCATCTATCTGATCTTCAACGAGGGATACTCGGCGACGGCGGGGGACGACTGGCTTCGGCCGGCGTTGTGCGAGGATGCGCTACGGCTGGGCTGCGTCCTCGCCGGGCTCGCCCCTGAGGAGCCAGAAGTCCACGGCCTGGTGGCACTGATGGAGATCCAGGTATCGCGCTCCGCGGCGCGGGTCGGGCCGACCGGCGCGCCCGTACTCCTGCTCGATCAGGATCGCGCGCGGTGGGATCGGCTCCTGATCCGCCGCGGGCTCACCGCGCTCGAGCGTGCCGAGGCTCTGGGCGGCCCGTTGGGTCCGTACACGCTCCAGGCCGCGATCGCAGCCTGCCACGCCCGCGCTCTCGTGGCAGCCGACACGGACTGGGGCCGCATCGTCGCGCTCTATCTCGCGCTGAGCCTGATCGAGCCTTCTCCGATCGTCGAGCTGAACCGCGCGGTCGCGGTCGGGATGGCTTCCCGCCCCGCCGCGGGCCTGGAATTGGTCGAAGCGCTCATATCCGAGCCGGCGCCCAAGACGTACCACCTGCTTCCCAGCGTGCGCGCCGACTTCCTGTTCCGGCTCGGCCGCTTCGCCGACGCCCGGGCCGAGTTCGAGCGCGCGGCCGGCCTCACGCGTAACACGCGCGAGCGGGATCTCCTGCTCACTCGCGCGGCAGCCTGCGGGGCCCCCTAAGCGCGGTTGCGAGATCGCGGCGGCGGGTAGCCACTTACGGCGGCGCTGCCGCGCCGCGCCGAACGCGATCAAGAAGACCGAGGGCCAGAAGGTGAGGAACGCCAGAAGGCCAGGTCCGATCGGATTGGGGTTCGGGTCGCGCGGCTGGCCGAGCCCGGCCGCGACGATGATGAGCACGAGCGGTCCGGTCCCGATCACGAGCAGGATCAGACCCCACCGGAGCAGCGGATCGAGCTTCGTTCGCTTCGCTTCCAAGGAACCCCCCTAGCGTAAGGGCGGTCTCGGCGAGCCCCGCAGGACACCCGCGAGGACGATCCCGAGCAGGCCGACGCCCGCGGCCTTGATGGCCCAGCCGATCCGTCGATACGCGCCGAAGTCGGCCAGCCCCAGGGCCGCCGCGCTCAACACCGCGAACAACGCGAGCGACGCGCGCATAGGGGCGGTCTCCTCGAAAAGCCGCGCGCCGCGCGCCAGCCACACGTTCACCAGCCCGATCGCGCCGAGCAGAAGAAGCGCGTTGTCTACCCGGTTCCTCAGCGGATCGTCGAACGTAGTGACGAGCCCGAGAACGACCAGTACGGAGTATCCGACGATGCCCGACCAGACGAGCGCGAGAGCCGGGCCTCGGCCGATCCGTCGGGGCTGAGTCGGAATCGTCGCGACCTATCTGGGCGTCAGATCCACGCCGGGCTCGAGCCGCCGCACGAAGGCGGCGATCAGCCGGATCGCGTGCGCCACATCGGACATGCTCACCAGCTCGTTCGGCGAATGCATGTAGCGATTCGGAATCGAGATCAGGCCGGTCGGCACGCCCGCGCGGCTCAGGAAGATCCCGTCCGCGTCCGTGCGCGTGGCCTTGGGCTGCGCCTGGATCGTGTAGGGGATCCCCTCTGCCTCGGCCGCCTCGACCAGCCGATCGAACACGACCGGATGAGCGGCCGACCCCCGGCTCAGCACCGGGCCGCCACCGATCTCGTGCTCCCCCAGCTCCTTCTTCTCGATGTCGGGCACGTCCGTGCTGAACGTGACGTCAACCACCAGCGCAACGACCGGATCGAGCGAGTACGCGCTCGTGCGCGCACCGCCGCCCGTATAGCCGATCTCCTCCTGCGTGGTGGCTACCGCCGCGACTCGGGCCGCCGGTCGATCGGAGGCCAGGAGACGGAGCGCCTCGAGCACGACGTACGCACCGATGCGATTGTCGATGGCGCGGCTCGCGATGCGATCGCCCGCGAGACGCACCATGCGCGTGGCGAGCACCATCGGATCGCCGACGCGGACGCCCAGCGCGAGCACCTCGTCGCGCGACTTGGCGCCCACGTCCACCCAGAGCTCCTTGATCTTCGCGGCCTTCGTGCGCTCGTCGGGCTGGATCAGGTGGATCGGCTTCTTGCCGACCACGCCGACCACGTCCCGGTCGCGGGAGAGCAGCGTTACCCTCTGGCCGACCACCACCTGCGGGTCCCAGCCACCGATCTCGTCCACCCACAGGTAGCCGCGCTCATCGATGTGGGTGACCTGAAGCCCGATCTCGTCCACGTGACCGGCGAGCATGACGCACGGGTTGCCCTTCGGATTGACCTCCGCGATCGAGTTGCCGCCCACGTCCACCGTTACGCTGTCGGCGAAGCCCTCCGCCTCCTTCCTCCAGACACGGGCGGGGCGGACCTCGAACCCGGAAGGACCCTGGGCGTCGAGCAGCCGCTCGAGGAAGTCGGACTCCATGCGTGGACCTCGGGGCCGGGGTCGCCGGCGTCAGGATGGCGCGAGCTACAGGGACTGCAAGCTATCGGAACGTGGGATCGCCGCCACCCTGCGAGGGCTGGATCAGGATCTCGTTCCGTGGATCGAGCCCGATCGGAGTCTCGGCGGAGTGTGGCTGGCTCGGTGGGAAGCCGGCATCCCACTTGAGGAAGGAGACCTTGAGCGCTCCCGACTTCATCGCGCCCTCGATCCAGCGCCGGGTGATCGCCCTCAGAAGGAACCGGGTGGGTGGGAAGAGGAGGGCGAGCCCGATCACATCGGTGATCAACCCGGGGAGGACCAGGAGCACGCCCCCGAGACGGGCGGCCGCTCCGATTCCCCGCGTCCTCACGATGGTCCCCCCCAGCACCGCGGTTCCCAGCACGACGGCGACCGTGGTCAGGAAGCCGAAGCTCTGCCCGAAGCGGACGAGGAGGACGAGATCGGCGATCGGCCCGATGACGAACAGGAGGAGGGGAAGCATCCCGGTGATACCCTGTCCGAAGTCCCTCCGGTCCGGAACCGCGCTCCCCGGAGGGGGTCCCACGCGGGTACCGATCCTCCCCCCCGCACCGTGATCCGACTCGATGGAAGAGACCTACTTCCGCAAAGGCTTTGGACTCAAGGCCGAGGTCAAGCCGGTCATCGACGCGGAATACCACTCCGCGCTGTTGGAGCAGATCCGGTCGCGCGGATACACCGACACGTTCGGTGACGTGACGGTCCGGCTCGCCGAGGAGTTCGGCTTCTGCTACGGGGTCGATCGCGCGGTGGACTACGCCTACGAGACGGTCCACAAGTTCGGCGACCGCCGCATCTTCCTTGTCGGAGAGATCATCCACAACCCGCACGTGAACAAGCGGATGACAGAGATGGGCATCCGGTTCATCTACCCCGATCCGGATGGCGTCTTCGACTTCAGCCATTTGACTTCGGACGACGTCGTGATCCTTCCCGCGTTCGGCGTGACCCTCCACGACTTCCACCGTCTGCGCGAGGTGGGCTGCATCTTGGTGGACACGACGTGCGGCTCGGTGCTGCACGTGTGGAAGCGCGTGGACGAATACGCTCGCGACGGCTTCACCGCGTTGATCCACGGCAAGTATCACCACGAGGAGTCGCGCGCCACGGCCTCGCAGGTGGACAAGCACCCGAACGGCAAGTACGTGATCGTGCGCGACATGGCTGAGGCTATCCTGGTCTGCGACTATGTCGCGAATCGTCCCGGTCGCATGGATCGAGAGGCGTTCATGCACCACTTTGCGGAGAAGGCCTCGGTCGGCTTCGACCCCGACCGCGATCTCCTGGACATCGGCGTGGCCAATCAGACCACGATGCTGGCCAAGGAGTCACTCGCCATCGGAGATCGGGTGCGCACCGCGATGATCGAGCACTTCGGCGAGGTGCACGCGGCCGCGCACTACCGCTCGTTCGGGACCATCTGCTCGGCGACCCAAGAGCGGCAGGATGCGGTGGTGAAGATGATGGCCGACCCGCCCGACCTGATGATCGTGATCGGAGGCTACAACTCGTCGAACACGAATCACCTCGCCCACATGTGCCGGCAGCACACGAAGACGTTCCACATCGAGGACTCGAGCTGTATCGACGTGGAGACGGGGACGATCCGGCACAAGCCGGAGCTCGCGGCGACCGCGCCCGAGCAGGTGGAGACGGATTGGCTTCCCAGCGGTCCGTTCTCGCTGGGGCTGACTGCCGGCGCTTCGACCCCGAACAACAAGATCGGTGAAGCGCTCCTCAGGGTGCTCCGGATCCACGGGGTGGACGCCGGCATGCACGAGGTCGCGGCGGTCTAGACGTTTCGCGCCTCCGGATCCTCGGACGGGGCGATGCCCGTGCCCAGCAGCTTCAGCAGACGCCTCAGCTCTTCCTGTTCGCTCGGCTCCAGGTGGCGCACCAGCTCCGCGATCGCGGTGGCGTGCTGGGGGAAGACGCCATCCACCAGCTTCCGCCCTTCCACGGTGAGCCGTGCCTTCACCACGCGGCGATCCTCCTTGGATCGCTCGCGCTCCACCAGGCCCTGCTGCTCCAGGCGATCCATCACGTAGGTCACGTTGCCGCCGGTCACGAGCAGCTTGCTGGCGAGCTCGCCCAGCGAGAGCGGACCGATGTGGTAGAGGGCTTCGAGCACGCCGAACTGCGGCGTGGTCAAGCCGTATTCGGCGACCCGGACGGAGACCGCCCACGCGAAGGTGCGGTAGCAGCGGGCGAGCGCGATCCACAGCCGCAGCGCTCGTTCCTCGTCCGCCGACCAGCGCGCGGACTCGCCCGCGTCCTCTACGAAGACGCTCAGATGTGGATCGGGCGACCCAAGGCGGCGAGCGCGGCCTCGGCGACCCCCTCGGAGAGGGTCGGGTGCGGATGCATCGCCTTCTCCATCTCTTCCACGGTGGACTCGAGGTGGCGGCCCAACACGAACTCGGCGATCAGCTCGGTCGCGTGGGGCCCGACGATGTGCGCCCCCAGGATCTCGGAGTACTTCCGGTCGCGGATCACCTTGATGAAGCCGTCGGTGTGGCCACCCGCGACGGCGCGGCCGATGCCGACCCAGGGGAACTTCCCCACCTGGATGTCGAGTCCCTGGGCCTTCGCCTGCTCCTCGGTCAGCCCAACCGACGCGACCTCGGGCTGACAGTAGGTGCAGTTGGGGACGTTCTTGTAGTCGATCCCGCCGTGCCCCTGCCCCGCGATGCCCTCCACGCACGCGATGCCCTCGTGGGTCGCCTTGTGTGCGAGGAGCTGATGTCCCGCGCAGTCGCCGATCGCGTAGACCCCCTCGACGTTGGTGCGCAGCAGCTCGTCCACGGCGATGAAGCCCTTCTCGGTCTTCACGCCCGCCTTGTCGAGCCCGAGATCCTCCGTGTTCGGAGCGCGGCCGACGGCCGAGAGGACCCGCTCGACGTCGATCTCGTGCGGACCGCCCGCGCTATCCTTGAACGTCAGCTTCACTCCATGATCGTGCACCTCGGCCTTCTCGAGGCGCGCGCCGGTGAAGATGTCGATGCCACGCTTCTTGAAGGATTTCTCGACCACCGTCGAGCAGTCGCGGTCCT
>CAMCNM010000057.1 GCA_945876015.1 Gemmatimonas phototrophica | reverse complement strand
GGTGATCCTGAAGTTCATGCTCCATGTGTCGCGTAAGGAGCAGGGGCATCGACTGCAAGAGCGGCTCGCCGACGCGACGAAGAACTGGAAGTTCCGGGTCGGCGATCTGGACGACCGCAGGCTCTGGGATGCCTTCATGAAGGCGTACCGCGACGCGCTCGAGCACACCAGCACGAGCTGGGCGCCGTGGTACGTCGTGCCTGCAGACCACAAGGAGGTGCGTAACTGGATGATCGCTCGCACCATCTCCGACGCGCTGGAGGCGCTCGACCTACGCTTCCCCGCCGCCGATCCGTCCGTGCTGAGATCGATCGTCGAATGAGCCACGCCGCGGGGCCCCGTGTGGCCACCCTCGACAGAGTGCCGACACTCGATGGAGCCCGACCCGACGCCCGTTTCCCGGCCATCCGGGACCACCCGGCCGCCGAGGGCGACGGGGGGGCTCTGGCCCCGGCTCCCGAGGGCCGGAGGGGCCTCCACCCGGGTCTCTCTTGAATTGTGGTTTGGGCCGTGTGATCCTTCCGGAGTCTACCTTCCGGCCGCACCCTTCACGGCCCAGGCTATGAGCGATCCCACCCCCTCCCAGCAGGCCCGCAGGCTCGTGATCGCTCCGCGCGGCGGGTCGGTCGGCTCGGAAGTCACGGTCGGATTGGTCGGTGCGGCCCCCAAGGCGAACGTCCGGATCGCCTTCGCCAACCTCCAGGCCTACGAGCTCATCCATACGGTAGTGGCGGACGAGCAGGGCAATTTCACCACGGTCCTCAAGGTCCCCGAGTGGGCCCTGCCCGATCAGGTGCACTACCTCTTCGCGAACCCGGGCAATGGGCAGCCGCGCGCGTTCTCGGACGGGTACCACGTCACCGCGGTCGACGGGACCGCCAAGATCGATGGCACGCTCGGCGCCGACGTGGACGGCTGCATCGAGCTGCGGAACGCCGACAGCGTCGTCTACAACCTCATGGGTGACATCGGCGAGTGGATCCCCGGAGAGCATGTCGCGGTGACGGGGACGATCGCGACCGGTGCGGCGTGCGGCGAAGGCGTCGGCATCGAGGTCCACGAAATGACGCCGATTCACGACGGCTGACGGCGCCCCCACGGCGAGAAACGAAGAGCCCCCCTCGGACGACCGGTCCGAGCGGGGCTCTCTTGCTTCCGGCGGTTTCGGGAGACCTACCAAGACCCTCAGCGCGAAGGTCTGGCGCGCCTCAGCGGGGAGCGGACGGCTCTGCGGGGGCCAGCGTGCTGAGAATCAGACCGACGATCACGACGGTGACCGCGCCAATCACGTTGTGCCAGAGAAACGACACCGTGGGAGCGCGGAAGCTCACCGTGCCGACCACCACCATGCCAGCGATCAGCCCGTAGAACGCGCCGCGCTTCTCCGCCCTACCGATCAGCGCGAGCAGGAAGACGCCGAGGATGGATCCGTAGAAGAACGAGCCGAAGCGGTTCACGACCTCGATCAGCGAGCCCAGCCGGGCGGCGTACACCGCGACCACGCAGGCAAACGTGCCCCAGAACGCGGTGGCGATCTTGGCCGCGATCAAATAGTGCTTCTCGTCCTCGGGTGAGGAGGTCTCGACCCGCATGCCGCGCTCGCGCACCCGCTTATAGCCGTCGATCACCGATGCGGTGGCGAGCGAGTTGAGCTCGGCGGCGATCGTGGACATGGCTGCCGCGAGGACGGCCGCGATGAAGATGCCGGGGAGACCGATTGGAAGTTCGTTGAAGACGAACGCGGAGATGACGTAGTTGACGTCGCGCGGGTTCTCGCCCGTCACTTCCCCGGCCATGGCGAGCGCCGAGGCGCGTACGGTATCGATCCGCGTCTCGGCCACATCGAACGCGGACCGGGCCTCGACCGACTCCGCCCTGCTCGTCTGCGCGATCGCGCGAGCCGCCTCGCTCCGCGCCGACAGCGCGTCGCTGAAGTCCCGCTCCAGCTGGGCGTATTCGGGACCCCGGTCGCTCGCGCGGACCGCCGCGTCGTGCGCCGGATTGAAGAGCAGAGGGGGCGGCGTGAACGCATAGTACGAGAAGATCAGAACCCCGATCAGCAGGACGAGCGCCTGCAGGGGGATCTTCCAGTAGGCGCTCATGAACAGCGAGCTGCGCGCGTCGTCCACCGTGGGGGCGGCCAGGTAGCGCTGCACCTGGCTCTGATCGGTGCCGAAGTACGACATCATCAGGAAGGTGCCGCCGAGCAGCCCCGACCAGAATGTGTACGTCTCGGTCAAGTTGATCCGGAAGTCGAAAGGCTGCAGACGTCCCGCCGCGCCGGCCACCTTGAGCGCCCCTCCGAGACCCACTTCGGGCGGCATCCCGAGCACCATCACCACCAGGATGGCCAGCAAGCCGAACACGATCACCACCATCTGCTTCACGTCCGCCCATGCGACCGCCTGCACGCCGCCGAGGGCCGCGTAGATCACCGCAGGTACGCCGACCAGCGCGACCGACGACACCATCGACCAACCGAAAAGCGCGGACAGAATGACCGCGGGTGCGGAAATGACGACACCGGTGGCCCTCGCGCGGGAGAACAGGAACAACACGCTCGTGAGGCTGCGCGTCCGTCCGTCGAAGCGTCGCTCGAGAAACTCGTAGGCCGTGAAGACCCCGGAGCGGTGCAGGAGCGGAACCAGGGTGACCGACAGGATTACCATCGCCAGGGGCAGGCCGAGATAGAACTGGATGAAGCGGAGCCCGTCGGTGGCCCCCTGCCCGGTGGTGCCGACCAGCGTGATGGCGCTGAGCTGCGTCGCCATCACCGAGAGTCCGACCACCCACCACGGCAGGCTGCGGTTGGCGAGGAGGAAGCCCCTCATCTTGTCGGCGTCCTTGGTACGGGCCAGCCCGTCCCAGACCACGTAGACCGTGTAGCCCGCCACGATCAGCCAGTCGATCCAATGCATGAGTAGCCCTCAGGAGACGCCGAAGACGGCGCCGAGAAGCCAGAGACCGAGCAGGGTGACGATCTGGACGGCGAAGATCTGGACGATCACGCGCCGTAGGCGTCGTCGGGAGAAATCCGAATCCCCGTCAGCCGCGCCGCTCGGAACCGGGGTCACCAGCTCAACCGCCCGTCGGTGGGACGATCGCGTCGAAATCCTGCCCGAGCTGGCCGCCCGTGTAGTATTGCATCAGCCCGCCGACCGCGCTGTCCTGCCGAAGCGAAGGGAGCTCGAGGCTGTAGACGGCCTCCGCCTGCTTCGACGTGGCATCCGCGAAGCGCACCGCGGTCAGGGACACGATCTCGCCCGCGGCGAGCCGGTCGAGAACGGACTTTCTGCCGGGAATGATCATGCGGGTCGGACCCCGGGCCGGCGCCGGCCCGGACCAGATCACGTCCCTGGTCGGCTGCGAGAGATCTCCGAAGTGGAGGAAGTAGAAGTTCTCCCCGGCGATCGGCTCGGCGATGATGAACTCGAACGACAGGGTCGGCGCGATCACGAACCGCGGATGCTTGTACGTGACGCCGATCGAGTCGAGGCCGGCCTCGAGGGTGGCGAGCTCCTCCGGCGTCAGGTTGGCGCGCTCCTGGACCATGGGTCGGATGGCGAGGCCGAGGACCAGATTCCCGCGCCGTTCGCTCACGCTGCTTTCCGCTCCGAGGATGGATCCATTCGGGCTCACGCCCAGCCGCACGGGATCGGTCCACAGCGAGGACGACTCCACGTCCCACATCTCGACCGGGTCGCCCACGAAGTGGTAGGTCGCCACCACCGAGTCGGTGCGGGCGGCGGCGCAGACGGGGATCGTCAGCGACGGGGGACACCGCTCGAGCACGGCGCTCCGCACCAGCAGGACGTTCTCACATTCGGCGACCTCGCCGTCGAGCTCGCCGGTCGCGTCCATCAGCTCCTTGGCGCGCACGTTGGTGGAGTCGATCACGCTCTGGAGGCGCTTCCCGATCTCTTCGCGCCCCCGCGCGCGACGGGCCTCGACCAGCGAGTCGCCAGTTGTCGAGTACTGAACCGCCAGCGTCTGATCCGCGGCGAACCACCTGCTGACCGAGGCATCCACGGGGTCCCGCGCGTCGAAGGGTGCCGCGCGCGTGGTGTCCTCCCTCGTGACGGCGTCGAGCAGCTGACGCATGCGAGTGGACCGGACCGCGAGCGGCTCGAGCTTCACGTTCAGCGTGTCGAGGCGCGCCAGAGTGGGCACGCACCGGAGCGAGCGGGCGATCTCGGCCGCGGCGAGCCCCGCCGGAGGGGGTGGCTCGGCCGGCTCGGCCGCGAGGGTGTCGGGCACCTGCGCCACCATGGGCGCGGGCAGGGTCACGGCCAACAACAACAGCAGCAGACGAGGGCTGATCTTCACGAGGGCTCCGGGAGCGGGCCTGGAAACGACGGCTCTAATAGTGCGGGGTGGGCGGAGAAGATCCGGTGGCGACCTACCGGAGCGGCCCGACCTCGCTGAAGTGGAGGAGCAGGTCGTCGGCGAATACGGTTATGCCGTACACCTGGCTCACATGCTCCAGGTGGGCCGACAGGTTGAAGTCGGGGTCCACATCGAACACGCCCCGATAGATCTCGTCGGCGTCCGGGATGCGCTGGAAAGAGTAGAGAACGCTGGCCAGGAGCTCCTTCACGATCAGGCGCTGATCCACGTCCAGGTCGGTGCGATCATTGGCCGCCTGGAAGAAGCGCAGCGCGTCGCGAAACAACGCGTCCTCGTAGAGCTTGAAGCCTTCGCCGAGCTTGAGCCGCGTGTCCGCGACCGCGCCCACCGAATCGGCCTGCTGGAGCACCCAGCCGCGCACCTCGGCCATCTCGGCCGGAAGGACCGCGAGCATGCTGTCGAGCATGCTCCTCCCGTTCTCGATCTGGCCCGCCTCGACGTAGCTCCCGTAGAGCGCCACCGCCGAGCGCGCGACCGTCATGTCGCCCAGCGCGCCGTAGTCCTGCGGGTCCTTGGTCAGCGACATCAGCTCGAAGCGCGCGGCCTCGCGGTCGCCGGTCTGGAGGAGCGAGCTGGCCAACGCCCCCTCGTACATGACGAACAGGTCCGCGTCCAGCGAAGTGCCAACCACCTTAGACAGCTCGAGCGCCGCGGCATGATCCCCGAGCTGATTGGCCGTGACCACCGACAGAACGTCGAAGCGGCGGAGCTGCTGGGCGCTGGGGGAACCCGCGATCGCGGTCTGGATCAACAGCTGCGCGCGCGTGGGATTCCCGCTTTCCAGGTGCGCGCGGATGACGCGCTCGACGAACGCAGGATCGTTCGTGTTGGAGACGCGAATGATCTCCTCGCCCATTTCGGCCGCCGCGTCCCAGATCTTCAGCTCCAAGGCGTCGGAAAACACGAGCTGCCGCAGCGTCGCGAGCTGCTCGGGGGTCGATCCGGCGGGCGCCCGGAGCGCGGTGGACGCGTGTTCCATCGCCTGCCGGAGTTCGCCCTGCTGCTGCCGGGTGTCGGCGAGACGGAACAGAAACTCGAACGCGTGCGCGCCGGGGTCGGCCTGGAGCTGCCCGGCCCACCTCAGGACGTCGTCGTGATCCTCGAGTTCGTGGGCGGACACGTAGCCCGCCCAGCGCAGCTCGAGCAGCGCCGGATTGTCGGCTGTGGCAGCGCCACCGGCCACCGTCGCGAGCGCCTCGGTCGCGAGCGTGCGGGCGCGCGCCCAATCCTTCGCCCGGAACGCGGCTAGCGCGGCCAGATGGTTGGCAGGCGCCACGGGCGACGTGCGTCCCACCGCGCCCGTCAGCGTGCGCGCGGCGACCCGGTAGTAGGCGATCGCGGGATCCTGGACGCGCACCCGGGTCGCGGTCTCGGCGGTGGTTCGCTCCCAGGGACCGTCGGGGGACGCGGCGCCCTCGAGCTGGTATCCGGTCACGAAGGAGCCCGGGACCCGATCCCAGCTCAGCTCGGCGGCGTCCGCGCTCCACGTCGAGGTGAGCGTGCGCACGGGCGGCAGGTCCACACCCCACCGCATCACGACCGTGATGCCCTTGGTAACGTCGGTCTGAGCGAACGGGCGAGCGCGACGTAGAGCACGGTGTGCTCGTTGCAATCGCCCCTGCGGCTTTCGAGCACCTGGAGCGCGCTCGGTATCGAGATCGTCACTTCCTTCGCGATCATGTTGAAGACCGCGTTGTTGAGCTGCGCCGCGGTGCGCCGGGGATCGAGCTGGAATTGCGCGCGCGCGGCGGTGATCTGCCGAGCCTGACGCAGGATGCGCGGATCGTCGCTCTGGATGAGCGGCTCCGACTGAAGCTCGTCGCGCAGATCCATCAGCTTGTAGGGAAGCTCGTAACCGGGATTCAGCTCGTCCCAGTTCTCGCGCCGAACCGTCAGAACGTCGCCGTCGAGCGATTGGCGCCCCCCGTCGAGCTGGAATCCGGACAGGTCCACCCCCGAGCGCCGGAACCGGATCTGCTCGAAGCGGGTCGCGGCTCCGAGATCGACGTTGCTCTGGATGGCGGTCGAGAAGATGACGTCCTCGTTGGCGCCGCGCGCCGGCTCGCCGCGCGCGAAGGCGGCGCGCTGGTCGTCGCGGTCCTGGAGCGCGAGCTCGTATTCGGTCTTGAGCATCGAAAAGCCGAGCGGTGACGAAGCCCGGATCACGCGGCCGTCCCCGTCTACCCAACTCTCCACCGAGACGCCCCCGTAGCTCTCCGCGACGCGCCACGCCGGAATCGAGTCGTAGTGGGCCGGGCTCCAGCGCCCCGTGGAGCGCTCGAGCGACGCGCTGTCGGGAACGATGAGCGTGTCGTGCTCGAGCACCTCGAGCTCGACTATACGCGTTCCCAGAGTGCTCGGGTCGAAGACCGCGAAACGGCCGGTCCCGCCGGTCACGAGCCCGCCGGTCATCGCCAGCCGGATCGGCAAGATCGAGGCGAATATGGGAGGCGTTGCGAGCTTGTATTCGACGGTCTGGGGACCGCTGCCCGAGTCGATCGTCACCACGAGCGTCGAGTCCGCGCGCATCACTCCGTTCGCCTCGAACCGGCCGACCGACGACTCGAGCACGAAGTCGAACGTCTTCATCTCGAGGGAGCGGGTCATCTGCACCGCGCTCCGCACCATCGCGGTGCCGGTCTGCCCCAGCGCGGGAAGCTCGAGCGACATCACGTCCTCCAGCACGAACCCGTCCGGAACCGTGTCGAGCCGCGAGGTCGCCTGGCCGACGCTCCGCTCGCCCATCTGGAGCGTGTAGAAGCTCACGCCCGGTGCGAGCGACAGCGTCGCCTCCGCCAGCCGGGTCAGCTCCGGCTGATAGTACTCCCGCCGGATCTGCCACCCGATCATGCCGATCCAGATGGCGACGATCAGGACGCCGACGATCCTGCGGGTCACGTGGCGCCCCGAGTCAGGCATGATCCTCCGCGGCGATGAGGCGACGGAAGAGATCCTCCTCGAACGAGCTCTCGACCACGATCACGAGCTCCGCGGGCGGCTCTCCCTCCTGGAGATGATCGCGCAGCAGCGCGACGACCATCTCGGCCGACTGCTCGGCGTCCAGCGTCCCCACCCCGAGTCCGACCGGAGGCAGCGAGAGCGACGCGACCTCCCACTCGCGCGCGCGGCGCAGTCCGTTCACCACGGCGCGCTGGATCCCCATCGGAGTCATCGACTCCTCGCGCGACTCGACCACCGCGTGGATGATGAACGGCACCCGGAGGTCACCGCCCGGCGTCACCACCGCCCCGCCCACCGGCAGTTCGCCCATGCCCTCGAGGCGCGCCTTCACCTTTTCGCCCGCGCCGGTCTCGACCCGTCGGCCCGCGCCGGTGAGGCCCGAGAAGTCGGAGCGCACCGGGCAGAGGAGCGCTTCCGTCTCGGACTCGTCGAGCCGGCCCACGCGCACCGTGATCATCGGCGCTGGAGGTCGCGCGCTTTGCGATACATCGCCGACGCTTCCTCGCGGAGGTTCTTCCGGTCGAACAGGATTCCCATCGTGTAGTACGTCCGGTGATTGTTGGGCTGCAGCAGAGCGGCCCGCTCGAGCATCTCGAGCGCCTGATCCACGCGCCCCAGGCGATTGAGGGCCTCGCCTCGATAGAAATGCGCCGGACCGTGTTCGGGGTCGTGGTCGCATACCCAACGCAGCTCCGTCTCGGCCTGATTGTAAAGACCCCTGCGAAACGCGAGGATGCCGAGGGCGGAGCGCACGGAGACTTCCTCGGGCGCGATCTTGTGCGCGCGCCTGAGCTCCCGCTCGGCGTCGTCGAAGCGGCCGAGTGATCCGAGCGCCGAGCCCACGTTGACCAGGACCTCGACGTTCTCCGGATCGAGCGCGCGCGCCGCCTCGAACTGCTCGAGGGCCAGGGCGTGGTGGCCGAGCTCATCGTACAGCACGCCCAGGTTGTTGCGCGCCTTCACGTTCGAGGGGTCGCCCTTGGCGATCGCCTTGTACAGCGCGGCCGCCTCGTTCAGGTGGCCCTCCCGGGTGTGTGCGCGAGCACGGGCGAGACGCTCGGCCTCGGGATGCGTCGGCGCTTCCTCGACCGCAGGAGCGGCGTCGGCGATCGGAGCGCTAGCGGCGAGCGCTTCCGGGGCGGACTCCGCGCCCGGTTCCGCGCTCTCTTGCGGCGGATCCTCCACGAGCTCGAAGACTACGGGCCGGGCGGGAACCACCGATGGCGGCCTTTCCTCGGGCTCGAACGCGGATGGGGCTGCCGGCGCGGGCTCCGGCTCCGCTTCCGGCTCCGGACGCGCGAGCGCGACGGGCTCCACCTCGGGGGCGTCGCCGGGAGCGGTCTCGCCGACCGCCTTGAGCCCAACGAGGTCGGGCCCGGCATCGACCTCCTCCCCTGACTCTTCCATCCCGAGCAGCTCTCCCTGAACCATATCGGTCTCCGCCCTCTGGATGCCGCGCTCGGCGCGCGCCTGCTTCCTCCGCCGCCGCCCCATCAGCCCCGGCACTCCGCGCGTACCCAATCCATGTAGGAGGCGAGCCCCGCCTCGACCGGGAGCGCGAGCAGCTCGGGCACGTCGTACGGGTGGAGCTCGGCGGCCCGCGCGATGAGCGCGTCGACGCGGTCGGCGGGGGTCTTCATGATCACGAGCACCTCGTCCGCGTGCTGCACTTCATCCTGCCACCAGAACACGGAGGTGACGCCGCGCACGATGGACGCGCAGGCGGCGAGGCGCGACTGCACGAGCTCCGCCGCGAGCGCCTCGGCGACGGAGGCGTCGGGCACGGTCATCAGCACGACGCGCGTGTCGGTCAACCGTTCCTCACGAGGTGAAGACCGTCTGGTCCGCGTTTTCCGGCTTGAAGAACTGGTCGATCAGCGACGCGTAGCGCTCCTGCACGACGCGCCGCTTCACCTTGTCGGTCAGGGTGAGCGTTCCGTCTTCGATCGAGAAGGGCTTGGCGAGAAGCGCCACCTTCTGGGGGATCTCGACGTGGGACAGGTCGCCGAGGCCGGTCAGCGCCTCCGTCTCCATCAGCTTCTGCACGGCGGGGTACGCGAGCAGGGCGGCCCGATCCGAGGTCGCGATGCCCTGCCCCTTCGCCCACCCCTCGAGGACCACGAAGTCCGGCACCACGAGCAGCGCGACGAACTTCCGGCGATCCCCCACCATCGTCACCTGCTCGATGAAGCGGCTGCGCTTGACCCGATTCTCGATTGGCTGGGGCGCG
>CAMCNM010000056.1 GCA_945876015.1 Gemmatimonas phototrophica | reverse complement strand
CCCCCCGCCCGGCGCGGCGATCACCGGAACCCCCGCGGCCAGCGAGAGCAGCACCGACACCCTCCCCCCCCTCGCCTGACTCCACGCATCGTTCGCGAGCGGGGACACCGCGACGTCGAACGACGCGACCGCGTCGAGCTCGCCATGCTCGGACCACGGAATGAGATCCACGCGATCGGCCGGAAGCGTCGGCATCGCGGGGAGACCCGACGAGCAGATCCTCAGCCGCGCGGTCGGGTGCGCCGCCATCACCGCTCCGAGCACGGACTCGAGCGCCCTCAGGTAGACCTGGCTCTGGTCGTTCCCCACCCATCCGATCACCGGCCCGGCGTTTCCCTTGGGGCGAGGGAGGTCCCGGAAGCGCTCCCGCTCGAGCGTCGGATAGAGCACCTCCACCGACGCGTTCCGGGAGCGGACGTACTCGGCCAACGGAGGGGAGCCGGCGATCACGTGCGACGCGAGGGCGAGCATGGCGTCGAAGCGGCGACGGCGTCGCGCTGCGTGGACCTCGCTCTCACCCCACTCGAAGCGCGCGTAGAGCGCGTCGTCGAAGTCGTACACGATGCGGCATCCTCGCTCCCGCCACCGGCGCACGAGGGAGATCGGCGGCAGCACCTTCTGGATCAGCACCACGTCGCTCGCGCCTGCGTTGCGAGCGAGGGCGAGCAGGAAGCGCGCGCGCGCGGCGAACGCCGCCCCGGCCGAGGCGATCCGGCCCCCTGTATACTCGAGCCAGGTGAGGTCCACCCCATCCCGCTCGAGGAAGGGGCGGTAGTTCCAGAGGCGGTGGCGGGTGCTGGCGGTCGAGCGCGTGCCCCCCGCGACCACGAGCAACCGCCGGGATGCGGGCGTCACCGCGAAACCCCTCGGGGCAGCATCTCGAGCATCGCCTCGGCGACTCGGCGACCCGCGTGGCCGTCGAGCTCGCGGCATTGTTCGCGCACGAGCCGGGCGCGGCCGTCCGCGTCGAGCGTGCGGTCGTCAAGGTAGCGCCGGATCGCGGCGATCAACGCCTCGGGTGACTTCGCACGGCTCACCCCGCCCGACTCCACCACGGGGCGCTGATGGGTGAAGTCGTAGAAGCGGGTCACCGAGCTGTGATAGGGCACCCCGGGGCGGGCGTCGAAGTCCACGCACACGACCGGGGTGCCGACCGCGGCGGCGTCGATCGAGATCGAGCTGGCCGCGTTCACGACCACGTCCGCGTGGCGCAGCGTGTCGGCGAGCCGCTCGTGCTGCGCCGCGTCGAAATCCCGGTCGTGAAAGCCGCCGACGGGCACCTTTCCCGCCTGGTCGCACACGACGCGCGGCCGACCGCGGAGCGAGTCGTAGCGGTCCATCCGATCCAACTGGTGAAGGCGCACGAGCAGCTGGACGTCGGCCAGCTCGGACTCGAGAGCGCGCGCGATCACGCCGACGAGCTCGGGCTCGTGGCCGATCGTGCCTTCGGTGCCGGTCGTGTAGACCACCACCCGGCGCTCCGGGTCGAGGCCGAGCGAACGGAGGAACACGCCCCGCTCCTGATAGGGACCGGCGTGGGCGAGCACGTCGTGCTGCGGCGCGCCGGTGACCACGACCCGTTCCCGCGGCACGCCGTGGATCCCGACCGCCTGCTCGAGCATGATGTCGTTCCACACCGTGATGCGGTCCACGTCCACCGGGAAGAACCCACTAGTGGTGAGGTTGTCCCAGCTCGAGACCAGCACCATGGTCGGGATGCCGCGGCGCGCGGCGCTCATCAGGAGATGGCGGTCCAGGTAGCGCGGGCTCGAGTGCGTACGCGGTCCGGACATCGTGATCACGCGCGTGCCGACGACCAGGTCTGGCCGGTATTGCCGAAACGCGTCCCCGTAGAGCTCCGGCGCGGTGCGCACGGTGAGCGCACGGGTCACTCCCAGCAGCGCGTCCTGCCCGGTGCGTCCCAGAGCCCGGAGCGTGCCTCTCACCAGCCGCGCCCAGGCGCTCTTCGCGAGCGACGGCTCGATCATGATCCGCGCGGTGTCGCAGCGCAGCGAGAGCAGGAGGACGTGGAGCTTGAGGACCAGCGTGTCCGTCGCCTCGAACGCGGGGGACCGGGGCGACACCAGGGGATGAAGATGGACGCGGGGACCCTCGAACTCGGCGCGGAACTCGGGCACGCCGGCCGCGGGCGTGAAGAGATGGATCTCGGTGCCCGCGTCCCGCAGCGCACGGAAGGCGTCGGTGCGGAGCACGTCCCGCACGTTGATCGCCATCGGCAAACCGATGAAGACGACTCCCGTCACCGCGCCTCGGCCCGCCCCAGAAGGCCGGCGGCCCGCATCTCGTCCAACGCGTCGTCAAGACGCGATTCGGGCCGCTCTGTGGTCCTCACCCAGGCGACGAGACCCGTCACGCCCTCCTCGATCGGTATGCGTGGGGCCACGCCCAGGGCGGCGTGCAGCGGACCGGGATCGCAGAACGCGTGGCGGATGTCGCCGATCCGGTAGTCGCCCGTCACCGCGACGCGCCGCTCGTCCGCGCCGCACGCGCGCGCCAGCATGTGGGCGGCCTCGAGCACGGTGGTCGGGCGACCGCTTCCGACGTCCAGCACGAGCGTGGGCGCGCCGAGCTCCGCGTCTCCCGCGCACAGGAAGGCCTCGACGACGTCTTCCACGTGGACGAAGTCGCGGCTCTCCTGGCCGTCCTCGAAGATCGAGACGTTCTCGCCGTCCAGGAAGCGCACGGTGAAGATCGAGAGGATCCCGGTATACGGATTCCGCACCGACTGGCCGGGTCCATACACGTTCTGCAGCCGGAGCGCGACCACCTCGACGCCGTGCGGCGGGAGGATCGAGAGCAGCAGCTCCTCCTGATCGCGCTTGGTTACGCCGTAGACCGATGCGGGGTGGACCTGGGTGCCGGGCCCCGCGGGATGCGGCTGGAGCGCGAGCCCGCACAGCGGACAATCCGGCTCCCAGGCTCCCCGGGCGAGACGCTCCGCGGTGCGGGCCTCCGGGTGGACGATGCCGTGCACGGCGCAGCGATAGGGACCTTCTCCGTAGATCGCCCGGGACGAAGCGACGACGACGCGCCGGACGCCCGAGTCCTCGCCCAGCAGGTCGCAGAGGACCCTCGTGCCGCCGACGTTCACATCGACATAGCGCTGCGCGCGGTACATCGACTCACCCGTGCCGGTCTCGGACGCGAGGTGGTAGACGAGGTCCACGCCCGCGAGTGCGTCGCGCCACGCGTCGGCGTCGCGTACGTCGCCGCGCAAGAACCGCGCGCCGTCGAGCTCGGACGGGAGCTTCGGGTCGGGACCGTGCACGGCCTCGAGCAGCGAATCGAGCACGGTGACCGGGCGCCCCGCGGCGAGCAGTCGTCGCACGAGATGTCTTCCGATGAAACCGGCCCCGCCCGAGACCAGGATCCGGTCGCTTCGCTCCCGTCCGGCTAACAACGCCCGCGCATCTCCCGCTGATCCCGGCCGAAGCGTACCTCGTCGATCCTCTCCTCGGCCCGGCGCACGAGCGCGCCCGTCCCCGATGCGTCCAGTGCGCGCACGCGGCGGTACGCTTCGACGGCCTCGTCGCAGCGGTTCAGCTCGGACAGGATCTCGCCCTTCTCGAACCAGACCTGGGGTTGGATGTTTCTCGGCTCGCCGACCTCGAGGGTGCGATTGACCAGATCGAGCGACTCGTCGATGTCGCCGTCCATCCGCCGCTGCTTGCCGAGCTCGTACGAGCACGTGCCGATGTGCCAGTCCACCTCGCTCCGCTCCCAGGGGCGGGCCAGCTCCCGGAAGCGCTCGAACAGGCCGAGCGCACGCACGCAGTCGGTCACCTCCTCGAACGCGATCCCCACTTCCATGAGGACGTCCGCGGTCGAGTCGGGGGCGGACGCCAGAGCCTTCTGGTAGAGCGGCAGCGCGCGGCCGAAGTCACCGTTGTCGAAGTAGTGGCGCGCCAGCGGCAGCGCGAGCTCCTCGACCGCGAGGCCGGGCAGGAACTCGAGCGCGGTCTCCGCCGCGGACGCCATCTGGAAGCGGTCCGAGCGCGACTCGGCGTCGCGCGCGAGGTGGAGAAGGTCCGCGCCCGCCTGATCGGCCCACCGCCCGTCGAGCTCGGTGGCCTGGCGATAGGAGTTGCGCGCTTCCTCGACGCGCCCGAGGTCGGCGTACGTGTGGCCCACGCGCGCGTGCGCCTCCGCCTCGTTCCCCTGACGCGCCGCGAGCTGGTACTCGGCCAACGCTTCGTTCAGGTCGCCGGTCGCGTACGCGACGTCGCCGCGCGCGATCGCGCCGTCCTCGGCCGCGCGTGGCGCGCACGCGAGCGAGAGCAGCGTGCCCGCGAAGGCGGCTGCGCAAGCGGCTCGGGCTGTGAGGGAGGACATGCTCACGAATACCGGAGGAGGCGCCGGGCGGTTCCGGCTCGCCCCGTCAGGTCGAGCTGTCGTCGGGGATCGCACCGACCGAGATCAGATAGGCGCGTGGTCTCATGTCGGAGGGGTCGTCCTTGGCGGCCTGCTTCCATTCCTCGACCGCCCGATCGACGTCACCCATGCGCTGGAACACGACCCCGAGCCGGATGCGGGCGCCCGTGAACCGGGGATTCTTACCCAGGACGTGCTCGAGCTCGACGCGGGCCCGGTCCGCGTCCCCCACCTCCATGAGGGCTTCGGCCAGCTTCGTCCGGATGTCGAGGTAGCGCGGGCGCACACGGATCGCCGCATCCTACTGCTGCGCGGCTTCGGCCGGACGGTTGGCGACGAGGTAGAGGTCTCCGAGCTTGGCGTGGGTGACCGCGATCTGGTTGCCGACGTCCGACGGGAGGGTGCCGTCCCGCGTGTCGAGCTTACTCGCCCGTTCGAACGCTTCCTGCGCGGCCTCGTGGTTCCCGAGCTCGTTCAGCACGATGCCTCGGTTCGGGTGCGCCTCGGCGTAACCCGAGTTGAGGGCGAGCGCGGCGTCGAACTCGACCAGCGCGCCCTCCGAATCGCCGAGCATCGCCATGCAGAGCCCGGCCTTGTTGTGCACATCGGCCAAGCGCGTGTTCTCGCTCAGCACCTGCTTGGAGGTCGCCAGGGCGGTCTCGTAGTCCTCCCGCTCCCAGGCAGAAATGGCGGTTTGTACCAGCTGCTTGATCGACACTCGAGGCACTCCGTGCTGTGAGCCCGAAATCCAGGTGATCCTACCGGAGTCCAAGGGAACCCCGCCAGCCGCGAAATCCGCCGGTAGATCAAGGTTGCAGGATCAAACCCCCACGGACAGCTTTGAACGTCGCCCCTGACTCGTTTTCCGGCCCGTCCCCCACCTGGTGTCCACGCGACCGATCCGCGCGTACGCCGCGTTGGCGGCCCTAACTCTCCTCCTGGTGGCATCTTGCGTGGACGGCAACGCGCCGATCGCCCCCGAGGGTCGGGGCAGCGGGGTCCGGCTGCCGATCTCGGCCGCGATCCTCCCACAGGGGGCCGATGCCGTCCTGCCGACGATCAACCGGATCCGGGCCGTGGCACGGGTGGTCCCCGATGGCATCGTGCTGGGATCGGTGGTCCTGGACGTGAGCCCGGGCGCGGAGAGTTGGTCGGTCGAGATCCCGGTGGAGTTGGGCAGCCTCCCGAGCGCATCCGTCGTCGTCACGTTCGAGTTGATCAGCGTCAGCCCCACCGGTCCGGAGACGGTCGAGTTCGCGGGCAAGACCGAACCGATCCTCGTGCGCGCCGGGTCCGACAACGCCCCCGTGACCCTTCCGCTGGTGCGTGGTGGCCTGGGCAACCTGCAGGTGACAGCCGTTCAGATCACCGAGCCGCTCGCCGCGATCCTCGAGGGCGCCGGCACGACCCTCCAGGCGACCGTGACGACGAGCGATCCTTCGCTCACCGGGACCGTGTTCTGGTCCCCGCTCGATCCGCAGGCCGTGGTGAACGGAAACGTCGCGACCGGCGCGCTTCCCGGAACCGCCCGCATCGTCGCGACGGCGGGCTCGAAGGCCGATACCGCGGTGCTGACCGTACGCGCCCGGCCGGCCTCCGTGCGCGTGACGCCGGACTCCCAGACGGTGGTGGGCGCCGGAGTCGTGGTGACCCTCGCCGGTACCGTGCTGGACTTCCGGGGCAACCCGATCGCCGGCCAGCCGGTGCTCTGGCGCACGCTCACGCCCACCGTCCTGGAGGATCAGGGTGCGGGCAGTTTCCGCTCGGCGGCCCCGGGACGCGGCATCGCGGAGGCCCGCGCGGCTTCCGACACTACGCTCAAGGGCAACGGAATCGTGCGCGTGACGCGCGCCGCGACCGACGTCGCTGTGACGAAGACCGCGTCCAGCGGGACCGCGTTCGAGGGCGACACGGTGAGGTTCACGATCACCGCCGCGAACCGCGGCGAGATCGCGGCGGCCGGCGTCCGCGTGACGGACGAGTTGCCGAACGGCCTCACCCTCGTGTCCACGACGCCGTCGGTCGGGACCTTCACGGCCGGCGTCTGGTCCGTGGGTGACCTCGCGGCCGGCGCGAGCGCGACCCTGCAGCTCCGCGCGACGGTGAACACGGGCACGGTCGGATCGACGCTGACCAACACCGTGCGCCTGCAGCCGCTGGCCGATCAGCAGGATCGCGATGCGACCAATGACGTGGCGATCGCCGCGGTGACGGTGGCGCGCAAGACGGCCGACCTGGCGCTGGCCAAGACGGCGGTGGTAGCGAACCTCACCGAGGGCGACACCGCATCCTTCACGATCACCGTGACCAACCCGGGACCCTACGCGGCCGGCGGTGTGACGGTGGTGGACAGCCTGCCCGTCGGGCTCGTCTATCTATCGCACAGCAACAGCCGCGGGGCGTTCGAGACGAGCAGCCGGACCTGGAACGTCGGGGACGTCGCCGTGGGCGCGACCGAGACGCTCGTGCTCCGCACCCGCGTAAGCGGGGGCACGAACGGCACCACGCTGCAGAATCGGGCGCGCATCATCGCGATGACCGGTGCGATCGACCCGAACGCGGGCAACGACGCGGCGTCGGCTTCGGTCACGGTGAGCCGCAACCAGGCGGACATCGCGGTCAACAAAGCGTCCAATCGGGCCAACGCGACGCCCGGGGATACGGTGAGGTTCACGGTCACAATCATGAACGCGAGCAGCGTCCCCGCGACCAACATCGTCGTGAAGGACACGCTGGGACCGTACTTTCGCCTGGTGGCCGTGACGCCGAGCCCCGGCCTGGTCGCAGACACGGTCGCGCGTGAGCTGCGAGTGGCTTCACTCGGTGGCGGAACCTCGGTAACCGCCGTGTACACGGTCGTCATCGCCGGGGCTGCCCCGTACATCACGATGACGAACACCGCCAGGCGGACCGCGTCGCAGCCGAACGATCCGAACGCGGCCGACGACGTAGCGACGGCCTCGGTCACGGTGGGGCCGCCCCCGGTCCCGAAGCTGGACCTGGCCGTCGCCAAGTCGGTGGCACCAGCCGTAGCCCTGGAGCGCGGCACGGTGACTTTCACGGTGACCGTGCGCAACAACGGCCCGGCCGTGGCGGACAACACGATCGCCCTCGACCCGAACAACGCCGAAGGAGACTATGCGCTTTCCGTGGATCTGAGCAGCTACCTGACGCCCTCGACAATCTGCCTGAACCTCCGCGACAACGACATCCAGGCCGCGTCCTATGCGCTCTGGGTGGCGCAGAGCGATCCTGGGGTCTTCGCGATCCAGGGCCTCCCTGCCCCGGCGAACGCGGCGGCCGCATACACCTACCTCTTCACCAAGAACCCGAAGTTCAATCTGCTCGACGCGAACTTCGATGGCTCCGGTAACTTCGTGCTGTCGGCGGCCGCCTGCCCGGTTCCCTGATCGAGAGAGAGGCCCCTCACCCCATCCCGCCTTCCTCGGCGAGCGACGTGAACCGCCCGTCACCCACGATCACGTGGTCGAGGACGGGGATGCCGAGGGCCCGCCCCGCCTCGACGATTTGACGCGTGACCGCGCGATCGTCGGGGGACGGGGTGGGATCGCCGGAGGGGTGATTGTGGGCGAGGATCACCGCGGCGGCGCCCTCCAGCACGGCCAGCCGGAACACCTCGCGCGGTGAGATGAGGGACGCGTCGAGCGTCCCCCGCGTCACCAGCACCTCGCGCAGGATGCGGTGCCGTGTGTCGAGCAGCAGCGCGTGGAACTCCTCCTGCGGCAGGTCCCTGAGTCTGGGTCCGAGCCGAAGGAAGACGTCCCCCGGCCCCTGGATCCGTTCCCGCACCACGGGCTTTTCCACCGCCACCATCCGGCCCAGCTCGATCGCGGCCAGCACGCGCGTGACGGTCGCAGCGCCCACACCCGCGATTCCGTCCAGCGCCGCGACGTCGAGCGTGGCCAGTCGACGGAAGGATCCGTCCGCGAGTTCCAGGATGCGGTCCGCCACCACCCCGGCCGATCCGTGCGCACCGCCCGATCCCACCAGGAGTGCCACGAACTCGCGCGCCGCGAGCGCGCCCGCGCCGAGCGTCCTGAGGCGCTCGCGGGGACGATCGGAACCGGAAGGTGGCGGAGTCACGGAAAGAACGTGTCGATGTCCGGCGGGCGACGGCATGACGACCCGGGCCGCGCGCCTTACCTTGAGCGCCATGATCCTCGTCACCGGAGGGGCCGGCTTCATCGGCTCTAACCTCGTCGCCGCCCTGCTCGAGCGCGGGCTCGGACCCGTCGCGGTCGTGGACCGCCTCGGGGGCGACGAGAAGTGGCGCAACATCGCCAAGCACGATCTCGAGGCGCTCGTCGCTCCCGAGGCGCTGCCCGACTTCCTCAAGCAGCGGGCCAAGGAGATCACGTACGTCTTCCACATGGGCGCGATCTCCTCGACCATGGAGCGCGACGCGGACCTGATCGCCGACACCAACATCCGGCTCTCGCAGTCGCTCTGGGACTGGTGCGCCGATCAGTCGGTGCCGTTCCTCTACGCTTCCTCGGCGGCGACCTACGGGGACGGCTCGGCGGGCTTCCGGGACGGCGCCGATCCCGACGCGCTCGCCCGGCTCCGGCCGATGAACGCCTACGGCTGGAGCAAGCACGCGTTCGACCGGTGGGTCGCCCGCCACCGCCACGACACGCGCGTCCCGCCGCAATGGGTGGGCCTCAAGTTCTTCAACGTCTACGGGCCGAACGAGTATCACAAAGGCGAGATGCGGAGCGTGGTCTGCAAAGCCTTTCCGCGCGCGGCGGCCGGAGAGCGCGCGACGCTGTTTCGCTCCCACCACCCGGACTACCCGGACGGCGGCCAGAAGCGCGACTTCGTCCACGTGGCCGACTGCGTGGACGTGATGCTCTGGCTCAGGGACACCCAGGAGGTGTCCGGTCTCTTCAATCTCGGGACCGGACGAGCCCAGACCTGGCTGGAGCTGATGAACGCGCTGTACGGCGCCGTGGGAAGGAAGCTCGAGGTCGAGTGGATCGACGTTCCCGAGACCATCCGCGATCGCTACCAGTACTTCACGCAGGCCGACATGACCGCGCTCCGCCGCGCGGGCTACGACCGGCCGTTCCGGTCGGTCGAAGAGGGAGTCCGGGACTACGTGGCGCGCTACCTCGCGACGGACGACCCGTACCGCTAAGGCACATCGCCGCGTTCATCACCTCCCACGGCTGCGGCCACGCCGGCCGCATGTCGGCGGTCCTCGACGCACTGCACGCGCGGCGGCCCGACCTCGCGGTGGACGTGTTCACCGGGGTGCCCGCTTCCTTTCTCGATTCCTCGCTGGCCGCGCCGCACCGCAGGATTCTCTCCGATACCGACGTGGGCATGGTCCAGCACGG
>CAMCNM010000055.1 GCA_945876015.1 Gemmatimonas phototrophica | reverse complement strand
GCGTTTTCCAGGCCGTGCGCGAGGCCGTAGCGGCGGGCGACACCGTGTGGGCGATGGGCATGAACAGCGACCAGAACCAGATCGCGCCCGAGGTCACGCTGGGAAGCGCGGTGATCCGCGTTCCGCAGGCGTTCCTCGAGGTGGCGCGGCTGTGGCGCGCCGGGCAACTGGGTGGGAAGCCCATCTTCTTGGGCATGAGCGAAGGCGTGGTCGATTACGTGGCCAACCCCGCCGTCGCCGAGCGCATCCCGCAGGATCTGGTGGAGAAGATCGACCAGGCGCGGCGCGCGATCCTGTCCGGCGAGCTCGACGTGCCGAGCTCCTCGTCCATCCGGGGAGCCCCTGCGGGCGGCTGAGGTGTCGTCGAGCGCGGATGCCCCGGTCGCGGTGCGCCTGCGCGACGTCCACAAGCGATTCGGAGCGGTTCACGCCCTGCGTGGTGCTGATCTCTCGCTCGGGTTCGGCGAAGTGCATGCGGTCCTGGGCGAGAACGGCGCTGGAAAGACGACCCTCCTCCGCATCCTCGCCGGGCTGATCCCTCCCGACCGTGGTGAGGTGATCGTCGGGGGACGCGTAGCCCGCTTCCGGACTCCCCGCGACGCCTGGTCCGCCGGGATCGGCCTCGTGCATCAGCACTTCACGCTCGTTGCGCGCTTCACCGTGCTCGAGAACCTCGCGCTCGGGGTGCGCTGGGGCGGGGGCGGTTTCGCGCTTCCGCTGCGCGACGTGCGGCGGAGGGTCGAGCGGCTCGCCGAGGAAACCGGCCTCGCCGTGCCCCCCGACGCTCAGGTCGGCACGCTCGGCGTCGGGGAACGGCAGCGGGTCGAGATCCTCAAGGTTCTGCTCCGCGAGCCCCGCGTGCTGGCGCTGGACGAGCCCACCGCCGTGCTCGCCCCCGGCGAGGTCGATATGCTGCTCCGCCTCCTCAGGACACAGGCGGCCGAGGGGCGCTGCGTCGTGCTGGTCGCGCACAAGCTCGACGAGGTGCTTTCGGTGGCGGACCGCGTGACCGTGCTGCGCGGCGGGCGGACGGTGCTCGAGGCGGCCCGGTCGGAGGTGAGCGCCGACCTGCTCGCCACCGCGATGGTGGGCGAGGCGGGGGCGCTCGTGCTCGGGGAGTCGGCGGCGACCACGGCGGTGCGGAGGCCGGCGCCGGCCCCGGGCGAGCCCGTCGCGCGGCTCGAGGGGGTCACGCTCTCGGGGCCGCGCGGTGAGCGTGCCCTGAAGGACGTTGCACTCGAGGTGCGCCGCGGCGAGATCGTCGGCATCGCGGGCGTCGAGGGAAACGGGCAGAGGGAGCTGGCCAAGGTGCTGTCCAGGCGGGCCCAGCCGCTCGGTGGGCGCGCGACGGTTCCGCCCGACCCCGGCTTCATCCCGCAGGATCGCGCACGCGAGGGGCTGGTGCCCGACTTCGACGTGGCGGAGAACCTGGCCCTGGCGCTCCACCGCCGCGGCGAGTGGCGGCGTGGTCCGCTCCTCCTTTGGCAGAACGTACGAGCGACCGCACGCGACCTGATCGCGCGCTACCGGATCGCGGCGCCGTCCACGCGCTCTCTTGCTCGTGCCCTTTCGGGCGGCAACCAGCAGCGCGTGGTGGTCGCGCGCGAGCTCGAGTCCGGGCGCGACCTTCTGGTGGCCGAGAACCCCACGCGCGGTCTGGACGTGGCGGCGACTGCGTTCGTTCACGAGGAGCTGCTGCGTCTGCGCGCCCGGGGAGACACGGGCATCGCGCTTCTCTCCACCGATCTGGACGAGGTGCTCGCGCTGGCCGATCGCATCCTGGTGATGGTGCGCGGCCGACTCGTCGAGGTGCCGGAGGACGCGCGTACACGGCTCGGCGTCGGAGCGTTGATGCTCTCCGCCGGCGAGTCGCAAGAAAGCAGCTCGAGTGTCTGAGGCGACGTCGGTGCGGAGCGGAGCGTTCCCGTTCGCCGCGATCGTGGCGCCCGCGGCGGCGTTCGCGCTGAGCCTGCTCGTCGCGGGCGTCTCGCTCTGGCTCGGCGGGCACGATCCGCTGCGCGCGGGCGCCGCGCTGCTGGGCGGCGCGATCGGCTCCACCGACGCGATCCTCTCGGTCACGCTCGTGCGTTCGGTTCCGTTCATCCTCACCGGGCTCGCCGTTGCGCTCGCCTTCCGCGCCGGTGTCTGGAACATCGGCGCGGAGGGGCAGCTGTACGCGGGCGCGCTCGCGGCCACGTGGGTCGGGCTCGGATTCTCGTGGCTGCCGGGGCCACTCCATCTCGCGCTCGTTCTCGCCGCCGCCGCGGTGGGCGGTGCGCTCTGGGCGCTCGTGCCCGCGCTGCTCCGCGTTCGACTCGGCGTGGGCGAAGTGATCACCACGCTTGTGCTGAACTTCGTCGCGATCGATCTCGCTTCGTGGGCGGTGCGCGGGCCGCTCCAGGAGAGTCGACGGGTCTTTCCGCAGAGCGAAGCGCTCGCGCTCGATGTGCGGCTGCCCGCGCTCTGGGCGGGGACGCGACTGCACTGGGGCTTCGTGCTCGCGGCCGTGCTCGCCGTGGCGCTCTGGTGGGTGCTCGGGCGCACGCTCATCGGCTTCAAGGTGCGCGCGGTGGGCAGCTCCCCCGAGGCGGCCAGGGTGTCGGGCCGGATCGCGGTCCAGCCCGTCACCCTCGGCGCGTTCCTCGCGTCCGGCGCCTTCGCGGGTCTGGCCGGCGGCGTCGAGGTCGCTGGTGTGACCTACGCGCTCTACGAAGGTCTCTCCCCCGGACACGGCTACACGGCGATCGCGGTCGCGCTGCTCGCCGGGCTCAATCCCTTGGCCGTGATCCCGGCCGGGATCCTGTTCGGCGGCCTGGAGGGTGGCGCCGGAGCGATGCAGCGGTTCGCCAGCGTTCCCGCCGCGTGGGTGGGCGGCGTCGAAGCCCTGGTGATCCTGTGCGTGCTGGCTATTCACCAGGGTGTGCGCCGCTTCGGCCGCGCGGCGCGTGATGGCGGGGACGAGGGCGCATGAGCGAAATCATCGCCGCGTTCCTCGAGGCATCCGTGCGGCTCGGCGCTCCGCTCGCGCTCGCCGCGTTGGGCGAGTCGATCACCGAGCGGAGCGGCGTGATCAACATCGGCCTGGAGGGCTCGATCATCGCCGGCGCTCTCGCCAGCGCGCTCGGTGCGCTCGCCTGGGGCGCGGGCTGGGGCGTCGGCGCCGGTGCGGTCGCGGGACTGGTCGCAGCTGCGGTCTTTGCTCTCTTCGCGCTCGGCCTCCGGTGCGATCAGATCATCACGGGCACTGCGGTGACGATGGGCGGCCTGGGGTTCACGGCGGCGGCGTACGAGTCGCGCTTCGGCGCGACCGGAACGGCGCTCTCGCTCCCCACGCTCGGGCCCGTGACCATTCCGCTGCTCTCGGACCTGCCGCTCGTTGGAAGGGCCTTCTTCGCGCAGGCGCCGACCGTCTACCTCGCCTATCTGCTCGCGCCGGCCTTGTGGCTCTACCTGAACCGGACGGGCTGGGGGCTCGAGCTCCGCGCGACGGGCGAGGAGCCGGCCGCCGCCGAGGCGGCGGGAGTGAGGGTGGTCCGGACGCGCGTGCTGGCGACGCTGTTCGGGGGCGCGCTGGCGGGTGTGGCCGGCGCTCATCTCGCGCTGGCCCACGCCGGCACCTTCGGCGAGGGGATGTCGGCCGGCCGCGGCTTCATCGCGATCGCTGTGGTGGTGCTGGGGCGGTGGAATCCGCTCGGGGTCCTCGCGGCGGCGCTCCTGTTCGGGGCGGCGACGGCGCTTCAGTTCTTCCTCCAGACCCTGGGGCTGGATCTCCCCTATCAGTTGTTCCTCGCCCTCCCCTACCTGCTCACCCTGTTGGCGCTCGCGGGGTGGGTGGGGCGGGCACGGGCTCCGGCGGCGCTGGGCAAGCCCTGGCCGGAGCCGACTTAGGCCGTCCGTCGGGTTTTCCCGGATGCCCCGCCGTCGTAGCTTCGGGGCCATGACCACCCATCGCCGTTTCTCGCCGGCCGGGGCGCTGGTCCTCCTCCTGGCCCTGGTTTCCCTCGGGTACGCGACGCCCTCCGTCGCGCAGCAGCCCCCGACCAATGGCGTCGTGGGCGCCGCGCTCCGTCTCCGGCAGATCGACGGTGTGAAGCGCGTGCTCATGATCGGCGCCCATCCCGACGACGAGGACAGCTCCCTGCTCGCCGCGATGGCGCGCGGGATGGGGATCGAGACCGCGTACCTCGCGCTCACGCGCGGCGATGGCGGGCAGAACCTGATCGGGCCCGAGCTCTCCGAGGGGCTGGGCGTGATCCGCACCGGCGAGCTGGTCGCCGCACGCTCGATCGACGGTGCCCAGCAGTACTTCACACGCGCCCTCGACTACGGCTTCTCCAAGAGCGCCGACGAAGCCTTCGCGCACTGGCCGAAGGAAGTGGTGCTCGGTGACGTCGTCTGGGTGATCCGGAAGTTCCGGCCGCAGGTGATCGTATCGGTGTTCAGCGGTACGCCCGCGGACGGTCACGGCCACCACCAGGCGGCGGGCATCCTGGCCGTGGAGGCCTTCGCGGCCGCCGGCGACGCGACGCGGTTCCCCGAGCAGCTCGCCTACGTGCTGCCGTGGCAGCCGACCAAGCTGTTCAGGACCGCCCGACGCGACCCGGCGGGGACGCCGACGACGGTCGTGCAGACGGGCGTGTTCGATCCGCTGTTCGGACGGTCCTGGAGCCAGGTCGCGCTCGAGGGCAGGAGCCAGCATCGCTCGCAGGGCCAGGGGAGGGCGCAGCCTCCCGGCTCGTTCGTCTCTCAGCTCGTGCTGCTGCAGTCGAAGCAGGCGGTCGCACCAGGGGCGAGCCTCTTCGCGGGCGTGGACACGACCCTCACCGGTCTGGCCGCGGCGCTTGGGGCCGACGCACCCGCCGCCCTCGAGCATCTACGCGCCTACCGGGACGCGATCCACCAGGCCGAGGCCTCACTCGGTGTGACGGATCCGGCGTTGGCCGTGCCCCACCTCGCGCGCGCCCTGCGCGAGCTGAGCGCGGTGGCCGTCGCGGCGGGCCAGGACGGACCGCGCGGTGGCGAGCTGGCGAGAACCATCTCGCACCACACCCTGCTGGCGCGCGCCGCGCTCCTGTCCGCCGCGGGCGTGGTGATCGACGCGTCCGTCGCCGACGGCCAGCTCGTCCCGGGCGCTCAGACCACGGTCACGATCCGGGCCTGGAACGGCGGAAGATTGGCCTGGAGTCGAGCCCGCCCCGAGCTCGTCATTCCGGCCAGCTGGTCGGCGACGCTGGTGACGGCGGATGCCTCCCAGGCGGCGCGACCGCCCCAGGGGCCGGGCGCCGCGCTGGTCCAGGGCCGCAACGCCAGCGAGGTCGCGGAGAGCGGAACGATCGACCCAGGCGAGGTGGCCGCGTGGAGCTTCCGCGTGCGCGTTCCCGCGGATGCGCGTCCCAACGATCCATACTTCCTGCGCGAGCCGCTGGCTGGGGACCTGTTCCGCTGGCCGAACGATTCGAATCTGTGGGGCCTGCCGTTCGATCCACCTCTGATCCAGGGCGGCGTCTCGCTGCAAGCGGACCTGGGAGACGGCCAGCCCGCCACGATCCGGTCCATCGGCGAGGCCGCCTTCGTCGGCGTGACACCGTCCATCGGGGAGTACCGCGAGCCCGTCCTGCTCACCCCTGCGCTCTCGGTGGCGCTCGATCAGCCAGCCATGGGTTGGCCGATCGCCGACCGTGAGCTTCGGGAGATCGCGGTACGCCTCCAGTCGGCGACGGCGGACGGCGTGCGCGGCAACGTCCGGCTCGAGGCTCCAGCGGGATGGTCGGTCGAGCCGGTGTCGATCCCGTTCTCGGTCGAACGGCGCGGCTCCACGATGTCCGTGGTCTTCCGCGTGCGGCCCCCGGGGAACGACGCGAGCGGCAAGGTCACGCTGCGCGCGGTCGCCGAAGGCGCGGCCGGCGGCCGCTGGGACCAATCCATCATCACGATCGATTATCCCCACCTCCGGCGCGCGGCGTACCTCATGCCGGCCGAGCTGGCGGTGGCGCGCGTTCCGGTGCAGGTCGCCCAGGGCCGTCGCGTCGGATACGTCATGGGAACGGGCGATGGCGGGCTCGAGGCGCTCAAGCAGCTGGGAGCCGACGTGGTTGAGCTCACGCCGCAGCGCGTCCAGGCGGGCGACTTCTCGGGCCTCGACGTGATCGTGGTCGGCGTGCGCGCGTACGAGGTGCGACCGGATCTGATCGCCGCGAACGCGGGCGTCCTCGACTTCGCGCGCGCCGGCGGGACGCTGATCGTCCAGTACCAGCAGTCGCAGAATCCAAGCGGCGGGTTCACCCCCTATCCGCTGACGATCAACAGTTCCGATCGCGTGACCGACGAGAAGGCTCCCGTCACGATCCTCGATCCCACCGCGCCCGTGTTCACGAGCCCGAATCGGATCGAGCCCGCCGACTTCGATGGCTGGGCGCAGGAGCGGGGGACGTACTTCGCGGAGACCTGGGACGATCGGTACACGCCGCTGATCGAGATGCACGATCCGGGCGAAGAGACGCAGCGCGGGTCGCTGCTGGTGGCCCCGCTCGACAAGGGCCTCTACGTCTACTCCACGGTCGCGTTCTTCCGGCAGTTCCCCGAAGCGGTGCCGGGGGCCTACCGTCTGTTCGCGAACCTGGTGTCGCTCGATCCGCAGGCCTGGGCGCGGCACGCCGCCGAGGGCGTGCGCTGACCCGCCGTCGGACGCTCAGTCCCCGAAGCTGACTCCCAGGGAACGAGCGGTACGCACGAGGTCGCCGTCCACCGGTACGGTCTTCAGTCCGCCGATCGCGTCCTCGAGCGGGACCGCCTCCATGCGCGGTGGATTGAGCGCGACCATGCAGCCCCACTTCCCCTGCGCCGCGAACTCGACGGCCGCCGCGCCGAAGCGGAGCGAAAGCAGCCGATCCTCGGCGTTGGGTGGCCCCCCGCGCTGGAGGTGGCCGAGCACCAGCGAGCGGGTCTCGCGGCCGGTCCTGGCGGCGATCTCCCCGGCCAGCTTCTCCGCGACGCCGCCGAGGCGCGCCGCGGCTCCCGGCTTGGCCTTGGCGATGTAGGCGGGCTCCCCACCCTGCTCGTACGCGCCTTCTGCGGCGACCACGAGCGCGAACTCGCGACCGCTCCGGTACCGGTCCTGGATCTTCGCGCACACGCGATCCAGATCGTACGGGATCTCGGGAATCACGTGCGCGAAGGCGGCACCGTGGTGGACCTCCCCGCAGACGCGCTGCCGCTCGGGATCGAGCGTGGGGTTCAGTATCGCATCATCAAGGTGCCTCTCATGCCCGGCGATGCGTTCCTGTCCCTCGCTCGAGTGTCGAACGGGGCGATGGCCGGCGCCAAATCGGTGGTCGCCGAGATGGTGGCCAGCGACGCGAGGGAGGTGGTCAAGGCGATCACTGCGAGCCTGCCGACCAACGATCCGATCACCGGGGACGTGTTCGAGAACACGGTCCTCCTGCTCAAGTGCGTCGATCAGCCGGCGGCGAGCGACGGTCGCTCGGCCGGCAACGGCGCGATCGAGGTTCTCGACGGAGGACCCGCGCTCAGGGCCTGACCACCGCGCTCCTCTCGATCATGGAGGGCGTCGGACTCAGCGTGCGACGCTTCTTCTCTAGCCGGGGCGCCCCGCTGTTTCCGCAGTTCGGGGCGCCTCGTAGCTTACCCGCCTCATTTCACATCCCACGTTTCCGACCGCCCAGCATGCACGAGACCGATCTCAGCCGCATCATGCGCCAAGCTCTACTGCCCAGGAACGCGCCCCGGGTAGAGGGTTACGACGTCGGGGCCGGGACGATGGTCGAGGAGCGCGGGCGCGCCGCCACGATCTGGGACTGGCTGGTCCTGCCGGACGGGCGCACCGCGTTGGTGACCCTCGACGTGCGTGCGGACGGCCTGCCTCCCGCGATCCATCTGGCCACCGTGCGCGGTGTCCTGCGCGCGGTCGTCGCGGACGGGGGCGGCCTGGACAAGGTGCTCCCCCGCATCAATGCGGCGATGTGCGCATGCGCGGCGGACGACGAGGGCCAGCACGTGGAATGCGGCATGCTGGCGGTGGACGGGCAGTCCGCGGAGTGGGCGAGCGCGGGACGCGTTCCCTGTGGCGTGATCCGGCGCGGTGGCGCGTTCGAGGAGCTGGGGTCCCATGGGCCGCCGCTCGGGATGATGGAAGGCGTCCAGTACGGAAGCGAGCGCCTCGCGATGAGCGCCGGCGACACCGCGATCGTGCTCTCGCACGCTTCCGCCGGGCTCTTCCGCGGGGCGGCCGACCTGGTCGCCCAGATCCACGGGAAGCCAGCCGGGGATGTGGTTTCGACCCTGCATCGGGGTATCCGCAAGGCGCAGGGGGAGAATACCGAGGAGATCTCGGTTCTGTTCGTGAGGAAGCACTGACGAAGACGGGAGGCCGTACGGTCACTGAAAAGGATGTACGCAACGCGCTCAAGACGGTGAAGGACCCCGAGCTCCATCTCGATCTCGTGGTTCTCGGTCTGGTCTACGACATCGCCGTGGCCGAGGATGGCTCGGTGCACGTGATCATCTCGCTCACCTCGCCGGGCTGTCCGGTAGCCGGACAGATCCTCGAGGATGCGCGGACGGCGGTGCTCGGAGTGGAGGGTGTGGAGAAGGCCGAGGTGGAGCTCACGTTCAACCCGCCCTGGACTCCCGAGCGGATCAGTCCGTTGATCCGTTCTTCACTCGGGATCTGAAATCAGTCTACGAGCTCGACCTCTTCCAGAAAATCGCGCAGGGGGTTGGCTACCGCGATGGCGCGCTCGGTGACGGCCCGCGCCAGCACTTCGCTGTCGCCATTCTTGCTCGACAGATGGCGGACCACGGCTTCGCCGAGCTTGGCGTCGGAGCGCGCCGCGGCCTGGTGGTACTCGGCGTAGCGCGCGCTGACGCGCTGCTCGAAGATGGGCAGATGGGAGCGGGGAGTGCCGTTTTCGGCCATGTCCTCGAACACGGCGCTGTGCAGCGAGTCCAGACCACGCCGGACCAGGGCATCCGGGGAGCGGCCGACGAAGGCGAGCTGGATTCCGCGCGTGTGCGCCCACATGAGAAAGATCAGAGCTTCTTCCGCCGGAACCGTGTCGGGGACGCCGTCATGGGTGGAAACACCGAGCACGTCGATGGAAATCTCGGTATCGCCATCGGCGACGAAGTCGGAGAAGCTCTCCCAGACGAGACGGGCGAGTGTGTCTCCGAGCTCCTCGGGCGTCATGGTAGTAGGAGCGCGGAATTCCGGCTCGGCCGGGAAGGCGGGTTCTTTGGTCTGTGGGCTCATATTTGCATCGTCTCCAGTCCCGTGTGACCCCAATTCCCACCGGGGGCACCGGGGTGTCAAGGACTTCAACCTTGACTACACCTGTTTACTCGGGAGGCTCCAGATGGGTCTTAGCCGCCTCACAAAAGGCCGTTTCCGGCCCCACGGGCTCCTTTTCCGGATCGCCGTCCTGGCGGCGGCGGTGGGGGTCTGGGGGTGCGCCACGGGTCAGGTCGAAGCCCCCTCCCCCCGGCCGATCATCGTCAGCTCGGGGGAGCGGCTCCGGGCCGATACCGCCCGGATCGACAGCATCTTCGCGTGGCTGACGGTCCAGACCCGGAAGATCCAGGAGGACCCCACCTTCCTGATCGCCGAAACGCCGACCGCCCGGGAGACCCTGCCCTGGAAGGCGCTGACGTTGATCGGCGACACGGCTAAGATCCAATACGACCGGGCGCATCCCGACATCACCACGGCCTACGACGTCTACGCGCACCTGCATCTGATGAAGAAGATGGGTCGTCTGGACGAGTGGCTCCCCGAGCAGG